>NZ_JBFUIU010000009.1:0-39776 GCF_056401695.1 Variovorax sp. P4_D9 | reverse complement strand
GAACTGGCCGGCGTGCGCGACGAGCCGTCGACGGTCGACATGGCCGAGCAGTCGCGCGCAGCGCTCGATGCGGTCCGGGCATGCCCGGTACCGGTGCTGGCGTACCTGAACGGAGACGCCATCGGCGGCGGCGCCGAACTGGCTTTGGCGTGTGATATGCGGATGCAGGCGAAGCACGCGCGTATCGGCTTCATCCACGCGCGGCTCGCCATCTCATCGGCATGGGGAGGCGGCCCGGATCTGTGCCAGCTGGTGGGCAGCGCCCGGGCGATGCGCATGATGAGCCGCGGCGAGCTCGTTGACGCACCGCAGGCGCTGCAGTGGGGCCTGGCCGACGTGGTTGCATCCGACGGCCCGACGGGAGAGGATGTGCACGCCTTCCTCGAACCGCTTCGCATGTGTGCGCCCCAGGTGCTGCGCGGCATCAAGGCGCAGACCGCGGCCTGGCGCCACGGTGCTTCATACGAGGCCCGCCGCGGCGTAGAGCGGCAGCAGGTGCTCAAGACCTGGCTCCACGACGATCACTGGCGCGCGTCGGACAGGTTTCTTGCCAGGAGCGCGAAATGAGCGGCGGCGTGGATCCGGCTGTGCCCGACATGGAGCCACAGCTGCGCCCCGTCAGCCCGAGTGGCATCGAAGTTCCGACCAGCGTCGGCGCGGAGGCCGTGCGGTCCGCCAACATCGGTGCGGCCGGGGAGTACCCCTTCACGCGAGGGATCTTTCCCGATGGGTATCAAGGCCGCCTCTGGACCATCCGTCAGTACTCGGGCTTCGGCACGGCCGAGGAATCCAACGAACGCTACAAGTTCCTGCTGGAAAAGGGGCAGACGGGCCTGTCGGTGGCGCTCGATCTGCCGACCCAGTGCGGCCTGGATCCGGTTCATCCGATGGCGCGGCCGGAGATCGGGAAGGTCGGCGTGTCGTTGTCCAACCTGAGCGAGGCCGAGATCCTGTTCAAAGGCCTGGACCTGTCGAAGATCTCGACCTCGTTCACGATCAACGGGACGGCCGCCATCGTCTATGCGATGTACCTGGCCGTGGCCGACAAGCAGAACGTTCCGCGCAGCAAGCTGACCGGAACGATCCAGAACGACATCCTGAAGGAGTACGTCGCACGCGGTACCTGGATCTTCCCGGTGCGCCCTTCGATGCGTCTGATCGCGGACTCGATCCTCTACTCCAACGACGTCTCGCCGCGCTTCAATCCCATCAGTATCGCGGGCGCCCATGTGCGCGACGCAGGCGCGACGGCGGCCGAGGAGATGGCCTACACCCTGGCCAACGGCCTGGCCTACGTGGACGAATTGCAGGCACGCGGCGGCGACGTCGAGAAGTTCGCCAAGCGCCTGTCGTTCTTCTTCTACGTGCACATGGACTTCTTCGACGAGATCGCCAAGTTCCGCGCGGGCCGCCGACTGTGGGCGCGTCTGATGAAGGAACGCTACGGCGTCCAGGATCCGAAGGCCCAGCACTTCCGCTTCGGCGTGGTGTGCGGCGGCTCGTCACTGGTCGCGCCGCAGCCTTACAACAATGTCGTGCGCGTCGCGGTGGAAACGATGGCTGCGGTGCTGGGGGGCGCCCAGTCCATCTTCACCTGCGCGTTCGACGAGGCCTTTCAGATTCCGACCGAGTCCTCGGCCGAGCTGGCCGTGCGCACGCAGCAGATCATCGCCTTCGAAAGCGGCATCGGGCGCACGGTCGATCCCCTGGGCGGCAGCTACTTCCTGGAGCAGCACACCGACCGGATGGAGCAGCAGATCACCCAGGTGATGGGCGAGATCGATGCGTACGGGGGCGTGATCCGGGCCATCGAGGACGGATGGATCCAACTGCGGCTCGCTGAGCGCGGGCTCGAACGCAAGATCGACACCGATTCGGGCCGCAACGTGATCGTCGGCCAGAACCACTTCAAGAAGGCGGATGAGGAGGTCAAGGTCGGCGAGGTGTTCACGCTTGATCCGACCGTGGCCCAGCGCGCGCTCGAAAAATTCCAGCGGGTGCTCGATACGCGCCAGCAATCGGAGGTCGACCGATCGCTCGTCAGGCTGTCCGCCGCGGCGGCCAAGGACAACGAAAACATCATGCCCTACCTCGTGGAGTGCTGCCACGCCTACGCCACCGTCGGCGAAATGGTGGCTCGCCTGAAGGAGCAATGGGGCGAATTCAAGGAACCGGTGAATCTATGAGCGCTCCACAGACCCCTGCCGCACTGGCGGCGAAGCGGATACTGATCGGCAAGCCCGGTCTCGACGGGCACGACATCGGCGCCAAGATCATTGCGTTGACACTGCGCAACGCGGGCGCGGAGGTGATCTACACCGGGCTGCGCCGCAGTCCGCTGCAGATTGCGCAGGTGGCGGTAGACGAGGGCGTTGATGCGGTGGGCCTGAGCATTCTGTCGGGCAGTCACAAGGAGCTTGTCGCCGAAGTCATCGCGCAGCTGCGGGAACTCGGGGCGCACGATGTCAAGGTCTTCGTCGGTGGCACCATCCCGGCAGAGGACCAGTCCTATCTGCGCGACCTGGGCGTCACGGCGATCTTCACCGCCGACATGCCGCTGGACGTTGTCGTCCGTTCGCTGGCGAAGAGCCTGGCATGAGCGCAGCGTCGGACCGCCCTCAAGCAAGCTCGCACTGCCGTGCGAAGCACGAAGACACTCCAGTGAACGCGCCGCTCGGGGGAATCCGGATCGTGGAAGTCGGCCACATGCTGGCCGGTCCCTATTGCGGCCTGATGCTGGCCGACATGGGCGCCGAAGTCATCAAGATCGAGACGCCCGAAGGCGATATCGGCCGCACCGTCAGCCCCCACTTCGTGGGACCGCACAACGCCTACTTCGCGAGCCTCAACCGCAACAAGAAGAGCGTCGTGCTCGACCTGGCCAGCGACGAGGGGCGCGCGGCACTGGGTCGCATCGTCGAGACCTCGCATGCGCTCGTGACGAACCTGCGGCCCTCCGCGATCCGCAAGCTCGGCCTCACCTACGACGTGCTTCGGAGATGGAACGAGCGCCTGGTCTGCGTGGCCCTGACGGGTTACGGCCTCGACGGGCCGTATGCGGACAACCCGGCCTACGACTACGTCATTCAGGCGATGACGGGCGTGATGGCGCTGACAGGCGACCCTGAGGCGCCGCCGACCAAGGCCGGCTACTCCGCAGTCGACAACTCGGCGGGCCTGGTGGCAGCGGTGGGGCTGCTGGCCAAGATCGTGCAGGGCCAGGGCGGCCAGGTCGACATCGCGATGTACGACGTGATGCTCTCGCAGCTCAATTACCTCGCGGGTGCCGCGCTCAACGCTGGCGAGACCATCGAACGCCTGGCCGATTCGTCTCACCCCTACGTCGTTCCGGCGCAGATCTTCGCGACGGCCGAAGGGTGGCTTACCCTGTTCATCACCCACGACAAGTTCTGGAAGACCTTCTGCGGCGAGATCGGGCGTCCCGAGTGGACCGTGGACCGGAAGTTCGCCACCATGGCCGAGCGGCGGACGCATCGGGCCGAAGTCATCGCCGCCATCGCGAGCGTGCTCCGCCGGGCCTCGGCGGCCGAATGGGTGCGCCGCTTGAGTCCGCTGGGCGTGGTGGTGGCCGAAGTCGGCACCCTGAATGCCGCCCTGCGCAGCGACATCGCCGCCGCGCGCTCGCTGGTCGTACCGTTGGGCGACGGCAGCTTGCCGCTGCAGGCGGTGGCGAGCCCGATCCGATTCGAGGGGTTCTCACCAGTCTATGGCTTGCCGCCCCTGCTGGACGAGCACGGCGACGAAGTGCTGGGCAGGGTCGCGACATGAGCATGTTGCCCTTGGACCGATGGGCGCTGAGTCGGGCGCTGACGCGCACGGCCAACGCGAGCACGGCAGAGCTGTCGCAGTCTGCGCCGCGCGAATGGCCGGCGCATGCTGCCCGCCGGATCGGCGTCACCGGGGCACCCGGCGCCGGCAAGAGCACGTTGGTCGGGCATCTTGCGCTCGAACGAGCGTCGAAGGGGCGACTGGGGGTGCTGGCCGTCGATCCGAGCAGTCCGAAGAGCGGCGGCGCGATCCTGGGCGACCGTGTTCGCATGGACKACCTGGCCGGCGCCAGCGATCTCTACATTCGCTCGCTCGGCTCGCGACGTACCTGCGACGGCCTCGCCGACAACTTGCCCGAGATGCTGGACATCATGGACGAATTCGGCTTCGACGAAGTTCTGCTCGAAACGGTCGGCATCGGCCAGGCCGAATACGCGGTGCGCGCACAGGTCGACACCCTGGTCCTCGTGCTACTGCCCGAGAGCGGCGATACGGTGCAGGCCATGAAGGCTGGGATCATGGAGATGGCCGACATCCTCGTGGTCAACAAGTCGGACCTGCCGGGGGCGCAAAGGATGGCCACCGACATCCAGCGCATTGCGGCCGTGACCCGACAGCCCGAGGGCGCGTGGCGGGCGCCCATCCTGCTGACCTCGGCGTCGCAGCCGGCATCGATCCACGCGCTGTCGGAGGCGATCGACCGGCACCAGGCATGGCGCAGCGCCGACCCCCAGCGACACCAGCAATTGCGCGCCCAGCGGGTCTGCTATCGGCTCAGGCGGCTGCTGGAGATGCGCATCGCGGACGCGATCGCCGGCCARGACGACGACTTTTTTGAGGCACCGCTCAAGCAGCAATTGGCGCTGGCACTGGCGGCGGTGGTCCGCGCTTGCGGCGAGCGGGTGGATTGAGCCATGTCGCGCGCGCAGATCAAGTCGCTCAAGAGAACCCTGCGCACGGGCGCCTGTGCCCAGGCGACGGAAGCACAGGCGCTCGAAGCCCGCGCTGCCGCGTCTTCCCTGGCGCGGCGAAGCGTCGCCCACCACGCGGCGGGGGGCTCGGGTCCGGGTCCGCCGGCCCCGCGGTTCGGCCACCTCAGAAGGGGGGCCGATGAGCAAGCAACGTTTGAATCGAACAAACAGGAGACAAAAATGAGAAATTCTTCCAGTAGCGCCATCTTGAAAAAAAACTCGAGATCGCGAGGCCGCATCGCTGCGGCGGGGGCTCTGATTTCCATCGCGGCCAGCGCGCCGGCGTGGTCGAAGATCAACGACGACGTCGTCAAGATCGGCGTTCTCGCCGACATGTCCGGCATCTACTCCGACATGGGCGGCAACGGAATCACCGAGGCAGTGAAGATGGCGATCGCCGATCTCGGCGGCACGATCAACGGCAAGAAGATCGAGATCGTGACGGCCAATCATTCCGCCAAGCCCGACATCGCGGCAACCACGGCGCGCGAATGGTTCGACACGCAGGGCGTGGACATGATCATCAGTGGACCCAGTTCGGGAACCAGCCTTGCAATTGCCAAGGTTGCCGCGGAGAAGAAGAAGATCGTCATGGTGACAGGCGGTGTCGCGGCCCAGTTGACCAACGAGGAGTGCTCTCCGTACACGGTCCACTATCTTTACGACACAGTGGCCCTGGCCCGCGGAACCGGCGCGGCGATGACCCGGCAGGGCGGCAAGACTTGGTACTTCCTGACGGTCGACTACGCATTCGGCGACTCCCTCGAGCGGGAGACCACGCAGGTCGTCCAGGCCAATGGCGGCAAGGTGCTCGGCAGCGTCCGCCACCCTTTGTCTGCCTCCGATTTCTCATCGTTCCTGTTGCAGGCCAAAGCCTCCGGGGCAGAAGTCCTGGGCTTGGCGAACGGCGGAGGAGACACGATCAATTCGATCAAGGCCGCGAGCGAATTCGGCATCTCCAAGTCGATGAAGATCGCGGGGCTCATGCTGTTCATCACCGACGTTCATGCCCTGGGACTCAAGCTGACCAGCGGCATCAATCTGACCGAAGCGTGGTACTGGGATTCGGATGAGAAATCGAGAAAGTGGGCCGACCGCTTCCAGGAAAAGATGAAGAAGAAGCCTACCAGCATGCAGGCGGCCAGCTACTCGGCGGCGTTTCACTATCTGAGCGCGGTCAAGCAGTTGGGGTCCGACCAGGCAGAGGAGGTGATGACTCAGATGAGGAAGGAGAAGATCAACGATATGTACACCCAGAATGGCTACATCCGGGCGGACGGGCGCATGGTCCACGATTTGCGGCTCATGGAAATCAAGAGCCCTGCTGAAACGAAGGGTCCCTGGGACTACTACAAGCAGGTGCAGCTGATCCCGGGCGATCAGGCATTTGCTTCCAAATCGGAATCCAAGTGCAAATTGTGGAACTGACGGGAACTCTCTTCGAGAGTTCGAAGAGCAGTGATTTTTTGGTAACTACCATTTGAGGAGACATGAACCATGATGACATCAGCGAGCGCGGAGATTGAAAAGGTGGCTGCTTCCGCGGGCGTTCGGGCTTCCATTGCGAATGGAAAGGAATTGCCTGTCTTGGACGTCGGGCCCTATCTGGCGGGCGTGCCCGGAGCACTCGAGCAGTTGGCGGCAGATGTGAAGTGGATCCAGGAAAACCTGGGCTTCTTCGCGATCGTCAACCACGGAATTCCGCAGTCCCTGATCGACGAGTCGTTCCGTCAGACCGAGAAGCTCTTCGAGATTTCGACGGAAGAAAAGCTCAAGCACCGGGTCGGGTACCACCACCAGGGCTATCTGCCGCCCAAGTCCTCCATCCTGAAATCGACCGCCATCATGGAAAAGATCGCGGTCAACACCAAGAAGGACACCAACGCCGCCTGGTTGTTCATGAGGAATCGCACCGCCGACGATCCGAAGGTTCTTTCCAATGTCCGTCATCGCGGGCTGAATCAATGGCCGGAAAGCCTTCCGGAGTTCAGGAAGACGCTGTTCGAGTACCAGACGTCGATGGAGAAGCTCTCGCTCAAGCTGCTACCGATCTATGCGCGTGCGCTGAACCTCCCTGCCGATTACTTCGACAGCTTGTTCAAGGCGCCGGAGTACTACCAGCGCTGCGCCTACTACCATCCCGAAGAGAACATGGAGGAAGGCCAGTATGCGCTGGCTCCGCATTCCGACGGAAGCTTCCTGACGCTGCTGCCGATGACGCCGGTGCCTGGGCTGCAGGTGATGACACCGTCGAAGGAGTGGCTCAAGGTCAGCTACATCAAGGATGCGCTGATCGTGAACACGGGGCAGATCCTCAATCGTCTTTCCAACGATCGATTCATCGCCACGCCGCACCGGGTCGTCAATCCGCCGATGAAGCGCTACGCGCTGACCTTCTTCTTCTACCCGGACGATGACGCCAACGTCGGGCCGATCGCAGCATGCATGAAGCCGGGCGAGAAGGCGAAGTACGACTCGCGCTCCTTCTACGACTTCTTCGTCCCCTACCTGGACGATCTCTACCACTACAACGATCCCAACTTCATGAGTGAGGTCGAGCCTGCAAGGGCCGGCTCGAAGTGAAGGAGCAATGCGTGAGCAAATTGCTGATCGATGGCCAATGGGTCGATGCGGTCGATGGCAAAACCATCGACGTCGTCGATCCGTGCAGCGGAAAGGCGTTCGCGAAGATCGCAAGAGGCCGGTCCGCGGATATTGAACTGGCGGTCGCGGCGGCGCGCCGTGCGCTGGCAGGCCCTTGGGGGCGCCTGACGGCGACGGAACGGGGCCGAATCCTGCAGCGCCTCGGGCAGATCATCTTGGACCATGCCGAGGAACTGGCCGAGGTGGAGGCCCGCGACACCGGCAAGCCCATGTCCGTGGCCCGCGCGGACGCCAAGGCGGTGGCGCGCTATTTCGAGTTCTACGGCGGCGCTGCCGACAAGATCCACGGCCAGACCATCCCCTACCTGGGTGGCTACAACGTGAGCGTCGTTCGAATTCCGCACGGCGTCACCGCCCACATCATTCCGTGGAACTATCCCGCGCAGATGATGGGGCGCACGCTGGCTCCCGCACTGGCCATGGGAAACGCGGCGGTGGTCAAGCCCTCCGAGGACGCCTGCCTGAGCGCCCTAAAGCTCGGTGAGCTGGCGATGCAGGCCGGACTGCCGCCCGGCGCCCTGAACATCGTGACCGGCTATGGCGCCGAGGCCGGCGCGGCGCTGACCTCGCATTCAGGCATCGACTTCGCGACGTTCACGGGCTCCCCCGAGGTCGGTGTCCAGGTGCAGCAAGCCACGGCGCGTCACCATGTCCCGTGCGTTCTCGAGCTCGGGGGCAAATCGCCGCAGATCGTCTTTGAGGACGCGGACTTGGACAAGGCCGCACCCCTCATCGTCCGGGCCATCGTCCAGAACGCCGGCCAGACATGCTCGGCCGGCAGCCGGCTCCTCGTGCAAGCGAACATCTACGACCGGTTCGTTGCAACGATCGCGGCCAGCTTCGAGGCGCTGAAGGTCGGAACGCCGGAGATGGATCTGGACTGCGGTCCGTTGATCAACGCGAGGCAACACGACAAGGTGAGCTCGTTCATCGCCGAAGCGGCCGCCATGGGGGTGCCCAAACTGGCCGAGGGCAGGCTGGCGCCAGGCGTTCCCCGGGAGGGCTACTTCGTCAAGCCGGTGCTCTTCGGTCCGGTGCCTCGCGGGCATCGTCTGGCTTGCCAGGAGGTTTTCGGTCCGGTGCTGTCGGTCATGCCATTCACGGACGAAGACGATGCGGTGCAGCTGGCCAATGCGACGGACTACGGTCTCGTTGCCGGCGTCTGGACGGAGAACGGAAGCCGTCAGGCGCGGCTGGCGCAGCGCATCGCCAGCGGCCAGGTCTTCATCAATTGCTATGGCGCGGGCGGCGGAGTCGAGCTGCCTTTCGGGGGCGTCAAGAAAAGCGGCTATGGCCGCGAGAAAGGGTTTCTCGCCCTGGAAGAGATGAGCACCACCAAGACCATTGTCCAGCACTTCGAGTAAGGAAATCCACCATGTCCAGATTGAGCAACAAGATCGCGATCGTCACGGGTGCGGGCAGCGGATTCGGCGCCGCGATCGCACGAGCCTATGTCAACGAGAATGCACGGGTCGTCCTTGCCGACGTCAACCTAGAGGCGGCCCGGGGCATCGCCTCGGGATTGGGCGACAACGCGAGCGCCGTGGCTTGCGACGTGAGCCGCTTCGACCAGGTGCAAGCCATGGTTCACCATTGCGTGGCGTGCTTCGGTATCCCCGACGTCGTGGTCAACAACGCGGGCACTACCCATCGCAACCAGTCGATGCTGGATGTCGATGAAGAGACTTTCGATCGCGTGTTCGCCGTCAATGTGAAGTCGATCTATCACATGACGCGCGCGGTGGTTCCCCTGATGAAGGAGAAGAAGGACGGCGTGATCATCAATGTGGGATCAGTCGGCGGCATCCGTCCGCGCCCCGGCCTGACCTGGTACAACAGTTCGAAGGGCGCGGTGAAGGTCATGACGAAGTCGATGGCCGTCGAACTGGCGTCCGATGGCATTCGTGTCAATCTCATTTCCCCGGTCATGGCGCCTACGGGCCTTCTGCAGGATTTCATGGGCGTAGCGGATACTGCCGAAAACCGGGCTCGCTTCGTCTCGACGATTCCGCTGGGAAGGATGTGCGACCCGGCCGACGTGGCGAACGTGGCCCTGTTCCTCGCCAGCGCCGAGGCTCGTTTCCTGACCGGAGTCGAGATGCCTGTGGACGGCGGGCGTTCCATCTGACGACCTACAGGGCATGAATGGCGTCGCTCACCAAGCCACCCCACCCCCCTCCAGCGCACGCCGCGCAAGCAGGAAGGTCGCGGCGTTCCAGCTCTGCCCGGCCATCCCCATCGGCGCCAGCGTGCGGCCGTGAAACCACTCGGTGAAACGCCAGTCGTCGAGTTGATTCGTGCGCGCCAGCCGTGCGAGCGCGGGCCAGGCCAGTTCGTGCAGGCCCAGCCCGGCCAGCGCCATCACCCAGAACCCACCGACGAAGGGCCAGATGCCGCCGTTGTGATACTGGTGCACGATGTTCTGCTGGTGGCGCCCCATGTAAGCCCGCCAGAGCGCGTGCTGGCGCGTCACCGGATGCAGCACCACCCGCACCGGATAGGGCTCGGCGGCACGCGCATCGGCGATGGTGTTGACGATGCGGCGTGCCATGTCGGCATCGGCGAGCCCGCTCTGGATCGCCAGCACATTGCCGAACACATCGCCCTCGTCGCCGACGACCGCGAGGTTGACGAAGCTCAGATAGAGCCCGGGGTCGAGTCGGCCGCGCCGCGCGTAGTGCCGCAGCAGCCGGGCCCGGTGGTACTCGGGCAGGTCGCGCTGGAACGGATTGAACAGGTGGTTGAAGTGATGCTGCGTCGCCTCGGCATGATCGAGCGCGAAGCGCCGCTTGACGTCGTACCACAGGGCATTGCTGTAGAGCACATAGCCCGAGC
This sequence comes from Variovorax sp. P4_D9, assembly GCF_056401695.1. NCBI lineage: Bacteria > Pseudomonadati > Pseudomonadota > Betaproteobacteria > Burkholderiales > Comamonadaceae > Variovorax > Variovorax sp. P4_D9. Next base: position 29,517 of record NZ_JBFUIU010000009.1, on the reverse strand, counting down.
GCGGCATGATGTCGGCCCAGTCGCTGGCCTCGTTCTGCTGCAGCAGCCTGAAGTGCTGGTGCTCCTGCGCCAGCAGCCAGCCGAGCGCGCGCTCCACCTCGGGCGCCCAGTGCGAGGCGCCGACGCCGCCATGGCGGCGCACATGGTCGACCGCGATCAGCCACCACAAGGTGGCGTCGATGCAGCCCAGGTACCAGAAATCGGCATCGCGGCCTTCGGGGTCGACGTACTTGGGAATCTGGCCATTGGCCGCCTGTTGCGCCGCCAGTGCTTCGAGGCTGGCYACCGCGCCTTGCTCCAGCGCCGGCACGCCGCTGCCGCACATCGCCATCACGCAGATCGCGGCGTCGCGCCCGAAGATGCGCGTGTAGCGCCGGGCCTCGGCCGCCTCGGTACGGCTGGCGGCCAGGATGCCGTGCGGCGTCAGGTTGCGCTGCAGGAGTTCGAGCGAAGCCTGGGAGCAGGCGTCGATCAGTGCGAGCGCGGGGGCGTCGAGCTTCGTCATGGACGTGTTTGGTTGCCTTGGGGAGCGTTACCCGGCATTGTCGCGGCACATCGATCACCCTGGCCGGAGCCGGCTGCCTGAGCGCGGCCGGGCGACTTCAGCCAAAGCGCAGCGTCCGCAGGCCCACGGTGCGGTCGACCCACACCACCACCACCAGCGTCAGCAGGATGCTGACCGTCGACACCGCCGCGGCCGTCGGGTCGAAGTCCCAGCGCAGGTAGTCGAAGAGCTGCAGCGGCAGCGTCGTCATGCCAATGCCCTTGAGCAGCAGCGACATGTTGAACAGGTCGAACGAGATCACGAAGGCAAAAAGCGCGCCGGTGATGATCCCCGGCTTGATCAGCGGCAGCGTCACGCGCACGAAGGCGCGCCACGGCGATGCGCCGAGGCTTCGCGCGGCCTGCTCCAGCGATGCGTCCTGGTTGTAGAGTGCCGACGCCACGTTGGTGAAGACGTAGGGCAGCGTCACCAGTACGTGGCCGACCACCAGGCCGAGCATCGTGCGCGTGCCGATGCCGGTGGCGTACAGGAAGAAAAGCAGCGCGATGGCCGTGAGGATCTCGGGCAGCATCAGCGGCATCATCAGCAGCATGCGCAGGGGCTCGCGCAGGCGGCTTGCATGCCGTACCACGTAAATCGCACCGGCGATTCCGATCGCCGAAGAGATCAGCGTCGCGATGGCGGCCAGCATCAGCGAGGTGCGGATCGCCCGCATGAAGGCCTCGTTGGCGAACAGCGCGCCGAACCAGCGCAGCGAGATGCCTTGCGGCGGGAAGGTCATGAACTCGCCGGCGTTCAGCGACATCAGCACGATGATCGCGATCGGCAGCAGCAGGAAAACGTAGACCGCGCCGACGTAGAGCAGGCCGAGGCCATCGGCCACGCGGTGCGAAAGCGGTGCGCGGCGGTTCATGCCAGCCCCTTCATGAATCTGCCCGTGAGCCTGATATAGAGCGCCACCGCCAGCATGCCGCAAGCCGTGAGCACCAGCGCCTGCGCCGCACCGGCGGGCCACTGGAAGTTGTCGATCAGGTTCTGCACCACCAGCACCGACATCGTCTTGACCTGCGCACCGCCGAGCATCACCGGCGTCACGTAGGCGCTCAGCGAGAGCACGAAGACGAGAATGGTGCCGGCCTGGATGCCGGGCCACGACAACGGAAGCACCAGCCGCCAGAACACCTTGATCCGGGAGGCGCCGAGCGAGCGCGCCGCCGACTCGAGCGACGGGTCGATGCTCTGGATCACGCCGACCAGCGGCAGGATCATGAAGGGCAGGAAGACATGCACCAGCGCGATGGTCACGCCCAGCCGGTTGTTCATGAGCTGCAGGCCGGTCTGGACCAGCCCGAGATCGAGCAGCATGCGGTTGACAACGCCGTTGCCCGACAGCAGGATCAGCCAGCCGAAGCTGCGCACCACCACGCCGACCAGCAGCGGCGACAGCACCAGCACGTAGAGCAGGCTGCCCCAACGCGAGCTGGTGCGCGCCAGGTGGTAGGCCACCGGGTAGCCCAGCAGCAGGCAGACCGGCGTAACCGTCAGGCCGAGTAGCAGCGTGTCGCCGAGCACGCCCAGCAGGTAGCCGTCGCCAAGCGCACGGCCGTAGTTGCCGAGCGTGAAGCCGGCGCCGTAGGGCGCGCCGACGGCCGGCGGCCGCAGGCTCATCAGGACGATGTTGAGATAGGGCAGCACCAGGAACACGCCGATCAGCACCAGCGCCGGCGCGATCAGCCAGAAGGCGCGGCGCGCCAGCGGCACCGTGCGCGTGGGCCGCGGCAGCGGCGCCGCGGAAGCGATGGCGGCGCTCATTCGTTCCCCGCGATGATCCAGGCGTGGCCGGTCTCGAAGCGCATGCCGCTGGCCGCGCCGGCCGCCACCCGCTGGCCCGGCGCGGTCTGCACCAGCAGCGACAGGCCATCGCCGCACTGCACCGTGTGCTCGACGCTGCTGCCGAGGAAGTAGCTGGTGCTGACCAGCCCCTGGAACGGACCGCGGCCGTCGAAGTGGATCGCCTCGGGCCGGATCGTGACGTGCACCGCGCGGCCCGGCAGCAGCGGCTGGTCGAAATCGGCCTCGACCGCACCGATCGAGGTCTCGACGCGATAGCGCAGGAAGCCGTTCTCGCCGGGCAGCATCGATTGCACGCGGCCCTCGATCAGGTTCGAGCGGCCGATGAAGCGCGCCACGTCGACGCTGCGCGGGCGCAGGTAGATCGCCTCGGGCACGTCGAACTGCTGCAGCCTGCCGCCGAGCATCACGGCCACGCGATCGGACATCACCATTGCCTCGGCCTGGTCGTGCGTCACGTAGAGCGTGGTGATGCCGATGCGCTTCTGCAGTTCGCGGATGAACACCCGCATGTCCTCGCGCAGCACGGCGTCGAGGTTGGCCAGCGGCTCGTCGAGCAGCAGCAGGCGCGGCTCGATCACCAGCGCGCGCGCCAGCGCCACGCGTTGCTGCTGGCCGCCCGAGAGCTGGCGCGGATAGCGGTCGGCCATGCTTGCGAGCTGCACCATCGCCAGCACGGCGTCTATGCGGCGCACTATCTCGGCCTTCGGCATATTGCGCATCTCGAGGCCGAAGGCCAAGTTGCGGCGCACCGTCAGGTGCGGGAAGAGCGCGTAGTTCTGGAACACCATGCCGATGTCGCGGCGCTCCGGCGGCAGGTCGGTGATGTCCTCGCCGTCGAGCAGCACCTCACCCTGGTCGGGGTATTCGAAGCCGGCCACGCAGCGCAGCGTGGTGGTCTTGCCGCAGCCGCTGGGCCCGAGCAGCGAGATGAACTCGCCGGGCTCGGTGTCGAGCTCCAGCGCGTGGATCGCGGTCATCGACTGGAAGCCCTTGCGCAGCCCGCGGAAGGTAAGCCGCGTCATGCGGCGCGGGCGTATCGCTGCCGAGGCATCGGCGGAGGCCGGCAGCGCGCCGGCGGACATCACGGCGCTCATTTGATCTCCCGGTTCCATCGGTCGGTGATGGCGGGCAGCTGCGGGTTCACCCTGCTCCAGTCGAAGCCGACGATCGACGCCATCGCCTTGCCGCTGACCGGCACCTCGGCCGCCAGCTCGGCCGGCAGCTGCACCTTGGTGTTGGTGGGCGAGGTGTAGAACTCCTTGGCCATCATCAGCTGCACCTCGGGCTGCAGGATGAAGTTGAGGTACTTGTACGCCTCCTCCTTGTTGGGCGCGTTCTTGAGGATGTTGAACGACTGCTCGAAGGCCACGACGCCCTCGGTCGGCACCACCATCTCGACCGGCACGCCCTTCTTCTTGAGCGCCACGATTTCAGGAAAGTCGATCACCGCGACCGTGACGTCGCCGCGCGTGAGCATGGTCGACAGCGTGCCACTCCAGTCGGCCTGCGTGAAGGGCAGCAGCTTCTTGATCTCGACGAAGGCGCGGTCGATCGCATCCTGCGAGCCGCCGTAGATCTTGGCGGTCATCAGGAGGAACAGCATCGCGGCCGTGTTGCCGATCTGGTAGAGCCCGATCTTTCCCTTGAACTCCGGGTTGGTCCAGAGGTCGGTCCACGACTTGGGCGGGGTCTTCACGAGGTCCTTGCGGTAGCCGATGCCGATCGTCGATACGATGCCGCGCACGCCGTTGTCGCCCGGGTTGCGCAGGTTCGGAAAGACGTTGGTGAGGTTCGGCACCTTGGCCGGCGGAATCGGCTCGAAGTAACCTTCGTCGCGCACCACGCTGGCGATGTTCTCGTTGACCATCAGCACGCTGTAGGGCGGCTTCTCGATGCCGGCCGCGCGCAGGTTGGCGATGAAGTTCTTGCCCAGCCCGACGTCGAGTGTGGGCTGCACGCCGTTGGACTTGTCGAACATCGGCAGCAGGTCGCTGCGCCAGAACTTCTCCCAGCGGCCGCCGTAGGTGTTGACGACCAGCGGCGAGGCGGCGAAGGCCGACAGGCCTGGCAGGCCGAGCGCGGTGGCGGCGGCCAGGCTGCGGAGAAGGGTTTCGCGACGATTGAGMGGAGCGTTCATGGATGCTTTCGGGAAGAGTGGGAGGAGTCAGGCCTCGATGGCGCCGGGGACGGGTGCGCGGCGGTAGTCGTAGTTGCGGTTGAGGCGGTCGAGCAGGTAGTCGCCGTAGTGCACCGGCTCGTACAGCGGCGGATGGGCGTCGTCGGTGCAGGTCGGCAGGCACTCGATCAGCGCGTCCATGCCGGGGTCGAGGAAGTAGGGCAGCGAGTAGCGGTCGCCGCCCGAGCGGTTGATGACGCGGTGCGGCGTCGAGACGAAGCGCTGGTTGGTCCAGCGCGCGAGCATGTCGCCGACATTGAGCACGTAGGTGTCCGGGATCGGCGGGGCCTCGATCCAGTCGCCGCCGCGCGGACGCACCTGCAGGCCGCCGGCGTTGTCCTGGGCCAGCAGCGTGATGACACCGTAGTCAGTGTGCGGCGCCGAGCCCATCTGCTCGTCCTGCACCGGCGGCTGCGGCGGGTAGTGCAGCAGCCGCAGGAAGGTGGTGGGCTTGTCGAAGTGATGGTCGAGTTCGCGCGCAGGCATGCCCAGGCTCATCGCGATCAACTGCACGATGTAGCGGCCCAGCGCGTCGACTTCGGCGATGTAGTTCACGACTCTCGGCCTGAAGTTCGGAATCCAGTCCGGCCATCGGTTGGGGCCCTGCAGCGGCAGGCCGGCGACGAGCCCCGGATCGTCGGGCGGCAGTTCGTGCATCAGCATCAACGACTCGCTCATGTTCGGCCGCGTGACCTTGGCCACCGACGAGGTCACGATGGTCGAGGTCGCCATGCCCATGTAGCCGCGATGGAAGCCGTTGATCGCGATCGACTGCTTGCGCTCCAGCGGCGAGGCGTGGAATTCGCGCGAGGCGTCGAAGGCCGCGTCGCGCGAGGCCCGCCTCACGTTGTGGCCCGCGATGTAGGCGAAGCCGATGCTGCTCAGGGCGTCGTACAGGTTGGCGGCGGCGTCGCGCGCGGCCGGCGCCTGCGGATCGATGTTGCCGCCGAGGTCGATGAGAGGGATGGAAGTCATGACAGGTTCCGAAAGGACGAGACGGGCAGGCCAGAGGGGCGCTGTGCAGCACGACATGCAACGTCCATGCCAGTTGGACCAAATGGACAAATACACTAGGCTGCGACGGCGCGGCCGCCGACCGCGCGGACCCCTGCGCCTCGGCATGGTGCGCCGCATAGTCCAGCCAGGGGCGATGCGCGGGTACGACTCGTGCAAGGAAACGACGCGTGACATTCGACGACACACCAGGAGCACAGCAGCACATGCCAAAGACACCAGCGGGGCGAACGGCCACGACACGGGCGGGCGCGACGGTGAAGCCGGGCAAGGCCAAGGCGCCGCAACGCGTCATCGCGAAGCGGGCTCGGGTCGCGCGCAGTCCAGCCGCGCTGAGCCGGCGCCTGCGCCAGATCGAGGACAAGCGCAGCGTGATCCTGGCCGCCGCCCTGGGCCTGTTCTCGCGCTTCGGCCTGCATGGCACCAGCGTCGACCAGGTGGCCGCGCGCGCCGACGTGTCCAAGAGTAACCTGCTCTACTACTTCGCCAACAAGGAGGAGTTGTATGTGTCGGTGCTGCGCGAGCTGCTTGCTGTCTGGCTCGAGCCGCTGCGCGGTTTTCATGCCGACCAGGACCCGCGCGAAGCCATCGGCAGCTACATCCGGCGCAAGCTCGTGATCTCGCGCGACCAGCCCGATGCATCACGCCTGTTCTGCCTCGAGATGATCCAGGGCGCGCCGCTGCTGCGCGATGAACTCGGGCAGGAGCTGCGCGACCTGGTCGACCGGAAGTCGGAGGTGATCCGCGACTGGGTGGCCGCCGGCAAGCTGGCGACGGTGGACCCGCACCACCTGATCTTCGCGCTCTGGGCCACCACCCAGCACTACGCCGATTTCGGCGTCCAGGTGCAGGCCATCACCGGCCGCACGCTCGACGACCCGGAGTTCTTCGAGCAGGCGGTGGCCAACGTGCAGCGCATCGTCCTCGAAGGAATTTCGGCGCCGTTGTAGCGAGGGTCAGTGGGGCTGGGCCACGATGTCGTGATAGCGCCGATCGAAGTAGATAAGGCCGTGCGCGGCGTCGCCGAGCGTGATCGCCACGGCTTCGCAGAACAGCACGTCGTGGGTGCCGACGTGGGTGCTGCGCACGACCCGGCAGTCGAAGGATGCGGCCGCGCCTTCGAGCACGGGCGAACCCGTGCGGCCGGTGCGCCAGCAGCCCGCGGCGAAGCGATCGTCCATCGGCGTCTTGCCGCCGAAGACGCCGGACAGCGCCTGGTGCCCGGCGGCGAGTACGTTTACGCACAGCACGGCGTTGGCCTGGAACGCGGGATACACCGACGCCGTGCGGTTGAGGCAGATGAGCAGCGTGGGCGGCTCGTCGGTCACGCTGCAGACCGCGGAGGCGGTGAAGCCGGCGCGACCGGCGGGGCCATCGGTGGTGATGATGTTGACCGCCGCGCCCAGTCGGGACATGGCGTTGCGGTAGTCGGTCTTTTCCAGCGACAGGCCTGTGCTGTCGGGTGCGGCAGCGGCGGCATTCGATGCAGCGGCAAGTGCGGTGGCGTTCAACATGGGCGGGACTCCTCGAAGGGTTTTGGCCGTGCTCAGGCCAGGGTGCAGGCCTGCTCGAATTCGAGGCGCGGCAGGCGGCCGAACAGCTTCGAGGCGTCGCCGCGGCCGAGGTTGATCAGGAAGTTCGAGGTCCAGGTGCTGCCGGCGAAGAACGCGGCGTCCACCTTGCCCTTGTCGAAGCCCGACAGCGGACCGGCATCGAGGCCGAGCGAGCGCGCGGCGAGCAGCAGGTAGGCGGCTTGCAGCGTGCCGTTGCGGAATGCGGTCTCGTGCGCGAGCTCGGGGCTGCCGGTGAACCAGCTCCTGGCATCGCCGTGCGGGAAGAGCCTCGGCAGTTCTTCGTAGAAGGTCTTGTCGAACGCGGCGATCACGGTCACGGGCGCGCTCATCGTCTTCTCGAGATTGCCTTTCGACAAGGCCGGCGCAAGGCGCTGCTTCGCCTCCGCAGTGCGCACGAAGACGAAGCGGCCTGGCGAGCAGTTGGCAGAGGTCGGACCCATGCGGGCCAGTTTGTACAGCTTGCGGAGCATCGCGTCGGAGACCGGCTCGGCGGTCCAGCCGTTGTGCGAGCGGGCTTCGGTGAAGAGGGTCGCCAGCATGGCGTCATCCAGGGTGCGGGTCATGGGGTGGTCTCGGGGGTCGTCACGCGGGCCAGGAATGCCAGCAGGCTGCGGTTGAAGGTCTCGGGGTCGGTCACGCTGTGCGCATGGCCGCCGTGCGGCACACGGTCCAGCGTGGCGTTGGGCAGGCCGTCGGCGAGGCGTTGCGAGCAGGTCCAGGGCACCAGCACGTCGTCGGTGGCGGCCGCGACCAGCGTCGGCACGGCGATGTCCGGCAGTCGAGCATCGACGTCGAAGGCGCGCAGCGCGGCGATGCGCGCGCGCATGTTGGCTTCGCCCGGGAAGTGCGCCACGGCATGCTCGACTTCGTCGGCGACGCGCTGTGCATGCCCGGCGCACCAAGCGGCGGGGTACAGGAAGATCGGCTGCGCCTCGACATAGGCGCGGGGGCCGCGGGCGCCGAGCAGCGCGAGGCGCGCATCGAAGCAGCGCGCCGAATGCGGATTGGGGCGGGACCACGCATTGACCAGCGCCAGGCTGGCGACCCGCGAGGGCGCGTCGAGCGCCAGTTGCAAGCCCACCAGGCCGCCCAGCGCATGACCGACGATGTGGCAGCGCGGCGTCGATGTCGTGTCCATGATCTCGATCATGTCGCGCGCCATGTCGGCGATCGCATAGCCCTCGGCGAGGCAGGCCGGGCTGCGTCCGGTGCCGCGCTGGTCGTAGGCAATCACGCGATGGCCCGCCGCGAGCAGCGCGCCGAGCTGCGGCTGCCAGAAGCCGGCCGAGCCGCCGAGGCCCGACGACAGCAGCACCGCATCGCCTTCGGCCGGTCCATGCACCTCGAAATGCAGCGGCATGCTTAGGCCTTCGTGCCGATGTGCGCTATCGAGGCGATCTCGACCAGCGCGTCGGGTTTCACCAGGCCGCACTGGATGCAGTAGCGTGCCGGCTTCACGCCCGGAAAGTAGTCGGCGTAGACCGCGTTGACCTTGGCGTAGTCGGCCCAGTCCTTGATCATGATCATGTTGAAGGTCACGTCGTCCATGGTGCCGCCAGCGGTCGTGACGACGCTCTTGATGCTCTCGAGCACGTGCCGGGTCTGCGCCGTGGCGTCGCCGACGTGCACGACGTTGTTGTCCTTGTCGAAGGGCAGGGTGCCCGACACGTAGACGACGCCGTCGGCCATGGTGCCGGGCACGAAGGGCGCGATCGGGGTGGTGGTGCCGGGCGGGATGATGGCTTGCTTGGGCATGGTTGCTCCTTCTCGGGATAGACTCGTATCAGGCGGTGGCCGTTTCGGCCGGGGTAGCTTGGGACGCGGCTCGGGGCGCGAGGGTGCGGCAGAAATCGTCGACCGTCGAGACCCAGCCGAAGAAGGTCTCGACGTTGTAGACGGCCGCCTTCTGGATCGCTTCGCCGCCGAGCTCGTGCGTGGCGTCCTCGAGCATCACGGCGAAGTACTCGAGGTGGAAGGCGTCGCGCAGCGTCGACTCGACGCAGACGTTGGTCGCGATGCCGGTGAACACCAGGTTGCGGATCCCGCGCGCGCGCAGCGTGCCGTCGAGCGTGCTATTGAAGAAGCCGCTGTAGCGCGTCTTCGGGATCACGATGTCGCCGGTCTGCGGCTTTATCGCGTCGATCAGTTCGTAGTCCCAGCCGCCCTTGGCGAGGAACTTGCCCTGCAGTTCGGGCTTCCTGCGCATGGTTTTGAGCGCGTTCGACTTGTACCAGTTGGGCGAGCCCGGGCCTCCTGCCTCGACATAGCCGGCGTCCCAGCCGTTCTGCAGGAACACGATCCGCATGCCGGCCGCACGTGCGGCGGCGATGCTGCGCGCGATGTTGTCGATCACGCCCTGCGCGCCCGAGATGTCGAAGCCTGCCGCGTCGACGTAGCCGCCGATCGACGCATAGGCGTTCTGCATGTCGACCACGATCAGGGCCGAGTTGGCGCAGTGCAGCGCCAGGGGTTCGGGGCGCGCGGGCAGCACCAGCGGCGCAGGTGCGCCCGGGGCGTTGGGCACGCCGACCGGCGTGATGGAGGTCAGGGTGGTGTTCTTGATGGTGCTCATTGCCAATCTCTTGCCGATCGGTCGATCAGGCTGCGAGGGCCAGCTGCTGCACTTGCGACGGCACCGGCGTGTCGGCACCGACGCGGCTCTTCATCAGGGGTTGGATGCGTTCGCCGAAGGCCTCGATGCCGTTGACGAAGTCGTCGAAGGTCAGCAGCACGCCTTCGGTGCCCGGCACCTCGGCCATCTCGTCGAGCATGCGCGCGACGCTGGCGTACGAGCCGACTAGCGTGCCCATGTTGATGTTGACGGCGGAGGTCGGATCGGCCATCTGGCGCACGTTGGTGTCGGCGCCGGACTTCGTGTCGGCGGCGCCCTGCGCGCCGAGCCAGGCGATCGCCTCGTGGTCGGCACCGGCCTTGTAGTGCTCCCACTTGGCACGCGCGTCCTCGTCGGTCTCGTCCGCGATGACCATCATCAGCACGTAGGTCGTGACGTGGCGGCCGGTCTTCTTCGCGGCTTCGATCAGCTTCTCGGCGGCCGGCGCGAAAGCCCTGGGCGTGTTCACACCCTTGCCGAAGCAGAAGTTGTAGTCGGCGTACTGGGCGGAGAACGCCATGCCCGCATCGCTCTGGCCGGCACAGATCACCTTCATGTCCGCCTGCGGCTGCGGGCTCAGGCGGCAGTCGTCCATCTGGAAGTGCGTGCCCTTGAAATCGGACTGGCCCTTGCCCAACAGGTCGCGCAGCACCTGGATGTATTCGGACAGGTAGGCGTAGCGGGTTGCAAAGAACTCGTCGCCGGGCCACATGCCCATCTGCGAGTACTCGGGCCGCTGCCAGCCGGTCACGAGGTTCAGGCCAAAGCGCCCGTTCGAGATCGAATCGATGGTCGAGGCCATGCGCGCGACGATCGCCGGCGGCATTACCAGCGACGCGGCGGTAGCGAACAGCTTGATCTTCGTGGTCACGGCGGCCAGGCCGGCCATCAGGGTGAAGGATTCGAGGTTGTGGTCCCAGAACTCGGTCTTGCCGCCGAAGCCGCGCAGCTTGATCATCGACAGCACGAAGTCCATGCCGTAGTGCTCCGCGCGCTGCGTGATCCGCTTGTTGAGTTCGAAGCTCGGCTTGTACTGCGGTGCGTTCTCCGACAGCAGCCAGCCGTTGTTGCCGATGGGGATGAAGATGCCGATGTTCATGGGGACTCCTGGGACTTGAGGGAAGGTTGGGCTGGGGATTGCACAGACCGTGCCACCCACAAATCCGTTTGAGATCAATGACTTGCGTCAATCTTCATGCACATGTTTGACCAAATGGTCCAAAACAGAGCATTTGGAATGTCCGGGACGTGCGGCATTGGTGCACGGCGCCGGGCTTTCCATCTATAGGCCTTTGGTCCGATACCATGAGCGTGCCGCCAGAGCCTAGAGTCGAAGGCCCCGGCGGGGCCTGCGGCAACCGTCCTGCCCCTTCACTTTCACTGGACGGAGGATCTCGATGTCCGAACCCAATACAAGGCGCTGGGCGCTTCCCGCCGTCGCGCTGCTGGTCCTGGCCATCGCGGCGSTGCTGGCCTACATCGCCCACCAGCAGGGCTTGTTCAGCCGCCAGGACCGGCTCTATGTCGAGGTGCCGGACGCGGCCGGCATGGCCGAGGGCATGCCGGTGACGACCCACGGCTTGGTGATCGGCAGGGTCCGAGGCATCGCGCTGGCGGTGGCGCCTTCCGGCGACCGCGGCGCCAGGGTCGAACTGGGCATCGGCCACGAACACATGGCGCAGATCCCGAAGGGGACGCGGGCTCGGCTGGCCCAGGACAACGCGCTCGGCAAGCCGGCGATCGACCTGCTGCCCCCGCGCGGCGGCACGCAAGCAGTGGACTCCGGCGACGTGCTGGCATTCGAGCGCGGCAAGGAAGGCAGCCTGATCGTGCAGGAGCTGCAGACGGCGCTGCTGCCGGCGATTGCCGATGCGCGCAAGCTGACCGAAAGCCTGACCGACCCGGACGGCAGTTTCCAGCAGACGCTGAAGGCTGGCCAGGAGGTCGTGGACAAGATGCCCGCGCTCACCGAGAAGACCGTCGAGGTGCTCCAGCAGACCCAGCAGGCCGTGAAGACCATCGAGGGCGGTGCGGTGGCCACCATTCACAAGGCCGGCCAGACCATCGACGCCGTGGCGCAGGCCGCACCCGCGGTGATCGAGAAGGTGCAGCAGGCCGCGGCCACTTCGCAGCAGGCCAGTGCCGAGTTGCAGGCCATGGCGGCCCAGGCCGGCGAGAAGCTGCCCGGCGTGCTCGAGCAGGTGCAGGCCGCGGCGACGCAGACCAACCAGATGGTGAGCAACGCACGCCAGACCTGGCCGATCAGCCTGCTGACCGGTACCCCGACCACGCCGCAGTCGCTGCCGATCGACAGCATCGGCGGGCTGCCGCTGCCGGGGGAGAGCCCATGAAGCGCGCACTGAGACTGATGGCCTGCGCCGCCTGTGCCGCCGCGATGGCCGTGCTGGCGGGGTGCTCGTCGCCACCGCTGCGCTCGCAGGCCGACATCCGGGCCCAGGGCTACAACACGCAGGGCATGGACCGCTACAAGGCCGGCGACCTGCCGCGCGCGCTGGCGTTCTTCGAGCAGGCGCTGGGGGTCGAGCAATCGATCGAGGACGACGATGCCATCGCAGCCACGCGGCTCAACCTGTCGATGGTTTATCTGGGCATGGGCCGCCAGGACGAGGCGCTGAAGGAGTTGGATCGGGTGCAGGATGAGCTTCGCCTGGCGTTCAGCAACGACCGACGCGCCGAAGCCGCGTTGCGTCGCGCGATGGCCCTGCAGGCGACCGATGCCGCCGGCGCCGGCCAGTCGCTCGATCGGGCCGCCGCACTCTGCGGCAGCAATTGCAGCGTTCGGGGCAAGATCCTCAACCTGAAGGCCTACCTGGCGCTGAACGGCGGGCGCCCCGAAGAAGGATTGCGATTGGCGCAGCAGGCCCATGGCGCGCTGGCCAAGGACGACGCGCTCGAGAAGGCCAACGCGCTGCGCCTGCAGGGCAGTGCCTACATCGCGATGCGGACGCCTGCGGCGGCGGTAGCGTCGCTTGCCGAGGCCTTGAAGATGGACAAGGCGGCCGGAGCGAGCGAGAAGATCTACCAGGACCTGCTGTTGCTGGGCCAGGCGTCCGCCGACAAACCGGAGCTTGCCAGGGACTATTGGACACGGGCGCGCGACGTGGCGGTGGCGGCCAAGAATCAGGCGGGGGTCGAGCGCACCGCGAAGCTGCTCGGAGCACCGCCGCCGTAGGGGTGCGTCGACCTCAAGAAACAGAACCGACGCCGTCTGGTTTCACATTGCTGCGGCGGTGGGATTGATCTGGAAGCCGAGCGCGGCGGCGCGGCGTCTGAGGGCGGCGACGCTGYGCTGGCGCTGCTGTTCCTCGTAGCGCTGTTGGCCCTGGTCGACGAAGTCCTCACCCCGAGTCAGCATGAAGTACACCATCCTTGCGAGCTTGTGGGCGGTGGCGGTGTTGGCCTGAGGTTTGGCCATGCGAGCGCAAAGCCGGCGGTAGAACGCCCCCAGGGCCGAGTCGCTGCGCGACAGGCTCATTGCTGCCATCTTCAGTGCCTGGCGCACGCGGTTGGCCGAGCGTTTGGTCTTTGCCGAGAGCACCTTGCCGCCGCTGATCTTGGTGCCCGGACACAACCCCAGCCAGGAGCAGAAATGCTTGACGTTGGCGAAGCGGCTCAGGTCGGGGCCGATCTCCGAGAGGATCTTCATCACCGCAGTCAATCCCAGGCCGTTGATGCGCGTGAGATCCACCCCGGCSCAGTTGGCCAGAGTCTGGCGCGTGTCGAATTCGTGTCGCATCTTGCTGCCAGCCCTGGGCACGTTGCCCAGATCGACCTGGCACTGACCCAACTCGGCCAGCAGYGCGTCCAGCTTCGCATCGCATTCGCCCAGGTGCCGGGCGATGTCGYCATACATCGCCAGCGCCTGGCGCAGCACGAWCAAGTGCTCCTCGCGCCAGTTGCCCGTCAACGCCTTGATGATCTCCTGGGCGCWGRCCTTGACTCGGCTGTGTCGGTGGCGCGCCAATGACTTCGCATCGCGCTCGCCCGCTACGATGGCGCGGATGATCGCCTGCCCGGTCAGGCCCATGACGTCGGTGAGCACCTCCGTGAGCTGCAGGTTCATCTGCACCAGCGCCTTGAGCCATTCGGCCAGCGCGTTCAGGTCATCGGTCATCGCGCCGAACTCGCGCACCGATTCCTCGGCCAAGTGCGGTGGCACCGCCACYCAGTGGCTGGAGGCGCCGACATCGATCCCGGCCGCATTGGGAAATACCTCGTCATCGCGCTTGCGAACTGCCATGGCTTGCTCCAACATCGTCGGCAGCGCCATGGGAAACGTCGAATTCGACTCGATCTCTCAAGCGGGATGCGCATCGCTGCGCTCACCAATGTCGCCGGCGATTCCCGGACCATGCTCAATAGCGGGCTCACCGCCCGGCGCCGATAACGCCGAGAGTTCGCACCATTGACTTTTCGGTCATCCCGGCGCTGCCGTTCACCTTGTAGCGCATCCCTGTTTCTTCGGGAGCGCCTGGCCCGCGTGCGAGCTTGGGATGCTCAATAGCAGACGTGGCCGTCGAAAAGACGCCGCGCCGTGCGGTACAGCGTGCCTGCTTCAACCTCGCAGAGGCCGTCGCGCAGGGCCACGGACGCATCGACGGTGATCACGCCGGAAGGCATTGCGAGCCGGCGCGGTGCGCCGCTCGACGGCCGCGCAAGCCGGTGCGCGACGCTGCCCGGCAGCCCCATCGCGACGGCGGTGCAGACCGCTCCGGTGGCGGGCAGGGCGCGATGCGGCTGGCCGCTCGACAGCATGCGGATGCAGAGATCGGAAGCGTCGGCCGCGATTGCCTCGCCCGACAGCGTGGGCGCATCGGTCGGTGCCGCGACCAGCGCGATCAACGGAAGCTTGCGGCGCGCCGCATCGGCTTCGGGCGCCAGGCCCAGCGCCATGACCGCCGCCAGGCCGACCGCGCGCAGTCTTTCCAGCGCCGCGCCGTCGCGCTCCAGTGCCTCAGGCAGTTCCGTGCCTGAAAGGCCGAGGTCGGCCGCCGCCACGAAAACGCACAGGTTGGCGGCGTCGACGATCGATGCCTCGACCTCGCCGATGCCCGGTATCCGGAGCCGATCGCTGGTGCGGCCGCTCGGCAGCAGCCGTCCGGTGGCGGCGCCGCCGGGCGCCAGGAAATCGAGGCGCACCGGCGCGCCGCTGCCGGCCACGCCAGGGATGACCAAGTCGCCGTCGATGGCCGCGCGGCCCTCCGCCAGCGGGAAGGTCGCGCGGATGATCTTGCGCGTATTGGTGTTGTGGATGCGTACCGTGGCCTCGTCGCCCCGGCACTGCAGCAGGCCTTCGTCGACCGCGAACGGGCCCATCGCCGCGGACATGTTGCCGCAGTTGCCATGCGTCGCGACCCGCGCCTCGCGCACCAGCACCTGGAAGAAGCTGTAGTCGATGTCGGCGTCGTCGCGCGTCGGCGGGCCGACCACGCACACCTTCGACACCGAGGTCACGCCGCCGCCCATGCCGTCGAGCTGGCGGCCATGCGGATCGGGACTGCCCATCGCGGCCAGGAAGATCGCCTCCCACGCCGTCCAGTCGGCCGGCAGGTCACGGGCATGGAACACCAGCGCCTTGCTGGTGCCGCCGCGCATGAAGACCGCCGGCAGCCGGCCGTGCACCGGCGGGCTCATTCGGCGACGATCTTCAGGTCCTTGGCCATCTTGCCGAGCCGCGCCGTCTCGCCATCGATGAAGGCGGTGAACTGTGCGCGGTCGCCGACCAGCGGCTCGGAGTTCCGTGCAGCCTGATTGGCGCGCTCGGCCGGCGAGGTGACGAAGGCCTGCACCGCCGCGTTGATCCTATCGAGCACCGCGGGCGGCGTTCCCTTGGGCGCGAAGAGGCCGAGCCAATGGGTCATGCGGATGTCGGGGAAACCGGCCTCGGCGGTGGTCGGCACCTCGGGCAGCTGCGCCATGCGCTTGTCCGATGCCACCGCCAGCATCCGCACGCGGCCGGCCTTGCCGAGTCCGACCAGGGCCTTGTTGGGCACGTCGGAGATCAGCTGCACCTGATGCCCGAGCAAGGCGGCGTTGGTCTCGCCGCTGCCCTTGTACTGCACGAAGGTCAGGGGCACGCCGAGGCTCGCCTTGATCATCTCCCCCGAGAAATGGCCGGTGCTGCCGATGCCCGTGGTGCCGAAGAAGATGCCCTTGGGATTGGCCTTGGCATAAGCCTGGAGCTGCTTCAGTGTCGCGACGCCGGTGTCGATGTCGGCGACCAGCAGCGAGGGCGAGAAGGACACCCCGCTCACCGGGGCCAGGTCGGCCGGCGCGTAGGGGATCTTCGGGTGGATCATCGGGTTGATCAGCGTGCCGTTGGCACCCGCCAGCAGCGTGTAGCCGTCGGGCGCCGACTTGGCGACCGCGTCGGCGCCGATGACACCGCCCGCGCCGGGCTTGTTGTCGATCACCACCGGCTGGCCGAGGGCCTTCGACAGGCCCTCGGCCACCGTGCGCGCGGTTTCGTCGCCGGCGCCTCCGGCGGCATAGGGCGCGACGATCCGGATCGGCCGCGTCGGCCAGTCGGTGGCGGCGGACTGCGCGAAGAGCGGCGCGCTGAGCGCAAGGCCGGCGACGGCGATGAGGCTACGAGTTGCGAGCATGGATGTCGTCTCCAGGATCATGGGATTCGTCATTCGAAGGCCGGGCGCGCGGTCGGCCCCAGCAGCTGCATCAGATCGCGCACGTCGGCGAGGTCCTCGATGGCCAGCACCTGCTCTTCGATGGTCCGCTGGCGCGCCGGGTCGATCAGCCCGTCGGTCAGCGTGCGGTACTTGGCAACGACGCCTGCCGTGTCCTGCGGCTTCTCGATCACACGCGAGGTGGCGCGCTCGGCCACGATGCGCCGGCCGTCGGTGAAGGTGACGGCGACACGTGTCTGGCCGCGCTTGTGCATGCCGCCGGCGTCGAAGGCCGGGTCGTGCCGCACCTCGACCTTGCGCAGCAGCGCCCAGACGTCGTCGGCATCGATGCGTGCCGGCGAGAACTGCTGCACCATCGCGGCGCCGTCGATGGCCGCCACCGCGAGCGCATAGCCGATGTTCATCTGCGCGCCGATCGGCGTCAGCGGGCGCTCGGGCACCCACCATCCATGGTGAAACACCGCATGCGAGACCTCGCATTCGATGCGTGCGATCTCGTCGGCCTTCAGGGCGCGCTGCGCCGCGATGTCGAACAGCGCATCGAGCGGGGAGTGGATGCCGCCCATGGCCGCGTAGGGCTTGATGACGATGCGCTCGACCTCCCAGCGCTCGCTGAGCCCGCTCGTGATCTGCGACGCGTCGGGATCGTGCCCTTCGCCGAAGGTCGAGAGAAAGCCGCCGTAGGGGCGTTCGAACACCCGCTTGATGCCGGTGTAGCCGCCCTCGGCCAGCACCGCCGCATAGAGCCCGTTGCGGGCCGAGAAGCCGTGGTGCATGCGCTTGCACATGGCCTCGTACTGCGCGGCCATGAGGCCGGCCGACTGTGTGCCTGCAAGACCGAGCGCGTCTTCGTGGCGGCCCGCATCGAGCTCGAGTAGCTTGCCGACCGCGGCCGCGGCGGCATGGGTGCCGAACACCGACCCTGAGTGCCAGCCGCGCGACAGCATCTGGGCGCCGTGCAGCGCCATACCGACACGCGGGCCGACCTCGTAGCCGACCATGGCCGCCTCGAGGAACTGGCGGCCGCTGACCGGGGCGCCTTCGCCCTCGGCCGCCGCCCACAGCGCGGGCAGCACGATCGACGCGCTGTGAAGCGGACCGAGCGGATGGTAGTCGTCGAGTTCGAAGCCCTGGATGAAGGTGCCGTTGAGCAGCGCCGCCGCCGGCGCGCTGGTCTTCGCGCCCCAGCCGACGAGGGTCCGGTCGCCCGTGCCTTCGAACTTCTGCACGATGCGCGCGGCGGTGCGCGACCATGGCAGCTGGGCCCCGACGAGGGCGCAGGCGATGCCGTCGAGCGTCAGCGCCTTGGCGCGCTCGCGGGCCGAGGCCGGCGCCTGGTCGAGCGAGAAGCCGGCGAGCCAGGCGCACAGCTGGCCGGTCGGGCCGGCCGGGTCGGTCGCTGCCGCGGCCGGGCTGGTGGATGAGGGCAGGGTCATCGGTTTCACTCCAGCGGGTACTGTTTGACGAGAAGGCCCAGGCGTTCACTTTCCTCGCGCACCTGCGCGGCGAACTCGGCGGGCGAATTGACCAGCGGCTCGGCGCCGGCGGCGGCGATGGTCTTTTGGACGTCGGCGTCCTTCACCGCTTCGCGCAGTCCGGCGACGATGCCTTGCGTGACGTTGGCAGGCGTGCCCTTGGGCGCGAAGAGCCCATACCAGGTGACCGACTGGAACTGCGGGAATCCGGCTTCGGCGGAAGTCGGCACATCGGGCAGCGCCGCGGCCCGCTTCTGCCCCTGCGTCGCGAAGATCTTCAGCGTGCCGGCCTTGTAGTGCGGCAGCGCGGCGGTGATGCCGGTGAACGCCATGTTGACGTTGTTGGCGATCATGTCGGTCACGATGGCGCCGGTGCCGCGGTAGTTGACCACAATCAGGTTCGGAATGCCTGCCTCCGCCGCGAGCTGCCTGGCGGAGATGCGCGCCAGGCTTTCGCCGCTGGCCAGCGAGCAGGGCGTCGTGGCCGTCTTGCAGTAGGCAACGAACTCGGCCAGCGTGCGGGCCGGAACCTTGGCGCTGGCGACGATCGCGGCCGGCGACACCGACACGGCGCTGACCGGGTCCAGGCGCGCCAGCGGGTCGATGCCTTTCAGGCCCGGCGTGTATTTGGTGACCACGATCGCCGGCACCTGCAGCAGCAGCGTGTGGCCATCGGGCTTGGCTTCCATCACGCGGCGCGTGCCGATCAGGCCGTCGGCGCCAGGCATGTTCTCGACCACCACCGGCTGGCCCCAGAGTTCGCCGAGCCGGCGCGCCACGGCCCGCGCGGTGGCGTCGGTGCCGCCGCCGGCCGAGTAGGGCACCACCAGGGCGACCGGGCGGTCCGGCTTCCAGACGGTCTGCGCGCCGGCAGCGGGTGCCGCGAGCGCGGTCGCCAGGGCCAGCAGCGGGCCGGTCTTTTTCCAAGGCAAACGGATCATCTTTCTTGTCTCTCTGTTCTTCGGGCGAGTCGGGTCGTCAGGCTTGCGCCGGCAGGGTTGCGTCATCGGGCCAGGCCCAGGGGCGGCGCATTCGGTCGGCCTGCTGCCATTCGCGAATCAGTGCATCGTCCTTGAGCGTGAGGCCGATGTCGTCCAGCCCGTGCAGCAGGCCCTCGCGGCGCATCGGGTCGATGGCGAAGGGGGTCGCGCTGCCGTCGGGCGCGATCAGCTCGCGCTGCTGCAAGTCGACCGTCAGTGCCGCGCCGGCGCCGCACGCCGCTGCGAGCGCCTCGATCCTCGCGGCCGGCAGGCGGATCGGCAGCACCCCGTTCTGGAAGCAGTTGCTGAAGAAGATGTCGCCGAAGCTCGGCGCGATGACGCATCGGATGCCGAGGCCCTGCAGGGCCCACACGGCGCCTTCGCGCGACGAGCCGCAGCCGAAGTTGTCGCCGGTCAGCAGGATCGGCGCGCCGCGAAACGCCGGCTGGTTCAGGATGAAATCCGGGTCCTCGCTGCCGTCGGCGCGAAAGCGCAGGGCTTCCATCGCGAAGGGGCCGAGCTCGTCCTTGGCGAGCGTGGTGAGTCGTTCGATGCGGATGATGACGTCGGTGTCGACGTTAGGCCGGGCCAGGTACGGCGCCGCGCCGGTCACGACGGTGAAGGGCGGCAGGGCCGCTGCGGCGGAAGCTGCGGTGTTCATCGGGGCTCCAGATCGGTGATGCAGCCGGCGATGGCTGCCGCCGCGGCCATTGCCGGGCTCGCGAGGTGCGTGCGCGCACCCGGTCCCTGGCGGCCGACGAAGTTGCGGTTCGAGGTCGAAACAGCGCGCTGCTGCGGTGGCACCTGTTCGCCGTTGGCCGCCACGCACATGCTGCATCCGGGCTCGCGCCAGGCGAAGCCGGCGTCTTCGAACACGGCGCGAAGGCCTTCAGCTTCGGCCGCACGCTTGACCGCCTCGGAGCCGGGGACGACCCATGCCGTCACGCCCGGCGCGACGCGCCTGCCGCGCGCCACCTCTGCGGCCGCGCGCAGGTCCGACAGGCGTGAGTTGGCGCAGGAACCGATGAAGACCCAGTCGACCGGCGTGTTCGCGATCTTCTGGCCTGCCTCGAGGCCCATGTAGTCGAGCGCGGCGGCGAACGCGTCGCGCTGCGATGCGTCGAGCGCGTCGCGCGGATCGGGCACGCGGCCGTCGATCGCCACGGCGTGTTCCGGGCTGGTGCCCCAGGTCACGGTCGGCCGGACTGCCGACGCATCGATGATCTCCTCGCGATCGAAGCTCGCATCGGCGTCGCCCGCCAGCAGCCGCCACTGCGCGACCGCGGCGTCGAAGGCGGAGCCTTGCGGTGCGAACGGGCGGCCTCGAAGGTAGTCGAAGGTGCGCTCGTCGGGCGCCACCATGCCGAAGCGGGCGCCGAGCTCGACCGAGAGGTTGCAGAGCGTGAGGCGGCCTTCCACTTCCATGGCCTCGATCGCGGGGCCGGCGAACTCGATCGCGTGGGCCACGCCGGCCGCGGCGCCGAGCCTGCCGATGATGTGCAATGCCAGGTCCTTGGCGGTGACGCCGGTCCGGAGCCGGCCCTCGCAGCGGATGCGCATCTGCCTGGGCTTCTGTTGCCGAAGGGTCTGCGTCGCCAGCGCATGCGTGCTCTCCGACGAGCCGACCCCGAAGGCCATGGCGCCGAGGCCGCCGTTGGTGCATGTGTGGCTGTCGCCGCAGATCACAGTCAGGCCGGGGAGCACGATGCCGAGCTCCGGGCCCATGACATGCACGATGCCTTGGCCCGGCTGGCCGAGATCGAAGAAGCGGACCCCGGCCGAGCGCGTGCGGTCGCGCAGCGCGGTCCACAGCTTGCCGCCGGGCACATAGCTCAGGCCGTTGCGGCCGGGCTGGCTCGACATCGCATGATCGGGCGTCGCGAAGACCAGTCTGGGGTCATGCAGGGGCAGGCCGCGTGCGCTCACCTCGGCCAGCGCCGGCGGACCCGAGAGATCGTGCAGCAGGTGGCGGTCGATGTGCAGCAGCGGCCAGCCGTCGCCGAGGTCGCGCACCACGTGGGCCTCCCAGAGCTTGTCGAAGAGTGTTCGCGCGTTCATGGCCGTATTACTTCTGCTCAATGGCCGCGCCCGCAACGAAGCGGGTCCGCAGGGCGTCCCACTCGTCGGCGCCGAAGCGCCTGAAGGTCTGCGCCACGCTCTGCGACACCGCCGGCGCCTGGCGCGTGGCCTTGAGTTCGGCGAGCGCCGCGTCGCCGGCTTCGATGGCGGCCTTGAGCATCAGGCCGGGCAGGATCGCGAGCTTGTAGCCCATGGCTTCGGCTTCGTCCAGATCGAAGATCGGCGTCCGGCCGCCGGGCACCACGTTCAGCAGGCAGGGGCCATGCACCCGCCTCGGCACGGCGGCCACTTCGTCCAGGGTCTGCGTGGCTTCGATGAAGGCCAAGTCGGCCCCGGCCTCGAGCGCCGCGTTGCCGCGCCAGACGGCCTCGTCGAGCGAGAGCATGGCGCGTGCATCGGTGCGCGCGATGATGACGAACTCCTTGCTGCGGCGCGCCTCGACCGCGGCCCGGATCTTCGAGACGAAGTCCCGGCGGGAGATCACTTCCTTGCCGTCGAGATGGCCGCAGCGCTTCGGCGAGACCTGGTCTTCGATGTGGATCGCGGCCACGCCGCGCGACTCGTACTCGCGCACCGTGCGCGTCACGTTCAGTTCGTTGCCATAGCCGGTGTCGGCATCGGCGATCAGCGGCACGCCGATCGCTCGGCCCATCGTTGCCGCATTGGCGACCATCTCGCCCATGTCGAGCAGGCCGAAGTCGGGGTAGCCGCGTGCAGCTGAGGTGCCGGCGCCGGTCATGTACACCGCGCTGAAACCAGCCTGTTCGATCAGCCGCGCGCCGATGGCGTCGTAGGCGCCCGGGGCGATCAACATGCCGGGCGCGGCCAGGAGTTCGCGAAGGGTGGCTGACGCCATGTGCAGACCTCGTCGTTTCTGTTAAGTTGTACTAAGAGTATCACAACATAATCACAAGTCAACAGGGTATGCTCGCGGCCATGAACACGGCGACGGCTGACACGTCGATGAGCAGCGGGCGCGGCACGGCCCTTCATCGACAGATATTCCTGGTGCTGCGCGACGAGATCTCGCGCGGACTATTCGCGGGCGGCGCCCTGCCGAACGAGGAGACGCTCTGCGAACGCTTCGGGGTCTCCCGCATCACGGTGCGGCGGGCGCTGGGCGACCTCGCGGCGCTCGGGCTGGTGGAGCGCCGGCACGGCCGCGGCACTTTCGTCCGCGAAGCCGCGATGCAGGCGCGCCCGCCCTTGAGCCTCAGCGTGATCGACAGCCTGCGCAAGACCGCGACCGAAACGGTGGTCCGGGTCGTCGAAGTCGTGCGGACGGTGCCGCCGGCCGACGTGGCACGGCTGCTGGCGCTGCCCGTGGGCGAGAAGGCGGTGCATGCGTTGCGGGTTCGATCGAACCGCAACGGCGAGCCGGCCATGCTGACCGACGCCTGGGTGCCGACGGCCATCGGTCGTCGCGCCACCGAGGCCGAGCTCAAGAAGAAGGCGCTTTATGAGATCCTGATGGCGCAGGGCGTGAAGTTCGGCCGGGTGGTGCAGGAGATCACCGCCACCGTGGCCGACCCGCATCGCGCTGGCCTGCTGCACACGGAGGTCGGGGCCCCGCTGTTGAAGCTGGTGCGGCTCATGCATGACATGGACGAGCGGCCGGTGCTTCACCTGACGGCCTACATGGCGTCCGAACGCGCGAGCATCCTGATGGAGATCGCCGGGGCGACCGTCAATACGCTGACGGCGGGGCAGATCGTGCTGGACGCGCCCGTGGCGGACGTCGATGTGCCGCGGTAGATGCGAGGGCCGTCGCCGCGGTCAACCCAGGACGTCGTTCACCTGCTCGTTGAACTCCGCCTGGCTGAGCGCCGCGCCGATCTCCCGCGGCAGTGCATCGCGGACCGAGAACACGCCGAGGATCTTGGTGCCCGACACCAGCGGCAGGTGCCGGAAGCCGCGCTCGAGCATCAGCACGACGGCATCGGACACCAGCGTATCTGGCGCCACGCAGATCGGGTTGGGTGTCATGACCTCGCGCGCCGTGGTGCGATCGGGATCGAGCCCGCGGGCCAGTACGCGCGTCATCAGGTCGCGCTCGGTCAGGATGCCGAGCAGGGTGTCGGGCGGCTCCATCACGAGCACGCTGCCGCAGTTGGCGCGCGTCATCACGCAGGCGGCATCGCGGGCGCTGGCCTGGGGGCTCAGGCTGGTCACGTGCTTGCGCGAGATCGACTGGAAAACAGTGCGTTCGTCCATGGTCCGCCCTCCGAAGGAAGCGCTATGGTGCCCGTCGCCCCGCTTCAGCGCAAGGAGTCGTTGAGCCGGTCGAGCGCCTTCGCGCCGGGGCAGAGCTGGGCCGGGCCCAGCGTGTTGAGCGGCCGGTCGCTGGTGTTGAGTGCGGTGTGCAGGTCGGTGGCCAGCGGGTCGACATAGAGCAGCCCCGTCACGACCTCGCCCATCTCCTGGTGCCGCTGCATGTGGGCCATGGCGGCGTAGCGGTCGCCCGGGTCGTAGCCGGCATGCAGGCTTCGCAGCCGAAGCAGGGTGCCGTCGTGCTGGCGCACGTCCAGTACTTCGCCCGGCACCATGTCGACCGTGATCTCTTCGCGCGCGCTGATGAAGTCGATCCGGCTCACGGCCTCGTTGTGCTCTCGCACGTAGTCGTAGCTCTTGGTGCTGCCGGGGTGGTTGTTGAAGGCGACGCAGGGGCTGATGACGTCGATGAAGGCCGAGCCGCCATGGCTGATCGCGCCCTTGATCAGTGGCACAAGTTGCGCTTTGTTACCCGAAAAGCCGCGTCCGACGTAGCTAGCACCCAGTTGCAACGCCATGGCGACCAGGTCGACCGGGCTGTCGGTGTTGACCACCCCCTTCTTGCTTTTCGAACCCTGGTCGGCCGTGGCCGAGAACTGGCCCTTGGTCAGCCCGTAGACGCCGTTGTTCTCGACGATGTAGGCCATGCGAACTCCGCGCCGCATCGCGTGGGCGAACTGGCCCAGGCCGATGGAGGCCGAGTCGCCGTCGCCCGAAACGCCCAGGTACAGCAGGTCGCGGTTGGCCAGGTTGGCGCCTGTCAGCACGCTGGGCATGCGCCCGTGCACGGTGTTGAAGCCGTGCGAGGCGCCCAGGAAGTAGTCCGGCGTCTTGGAGCTGCAGCCGATGCCCGAGAGCTTGGCCACGTGGTGCGGCTCGATGTCGAGCTCCCAGCAGGCCTCGATGATGGCGGCCGAGATCGAGTCGTGGCCGCAGCCGGCGCACAGCGTCGAGATCTTGCCTTCGTAGTCGCGCCGCGTGTAGCCGACCTTGTTGGTGGCCAGCGTCGGATGGTGCAGCCGGGGCTTGGCGAGATAGGTCATGCGGCTTCCTTGGGTTCGGTGGCGCGGGGCGCGTGGGCCCGGACGTGCGCGCTGATCGCCTCGACGATGAAGCGCGCCGTGATCGGCGTGCCGTCGAAATGCAGCACGCGGATCAGGCGCGCGGGGTCGATGTCCAGTTCGTTGACCAGCAGGCTGCGCATCTGGGCGTCGCGGTTCTGCTCGACCACGAACACCTGCGGATGCTGCGCCAGGAACTCCGGCACGCTGTCCGGGAACGGGAAGGCGCGCAGCCGCAGCGCGTCGAGGTGGATGCCGCGCGCTTCGAGTTCATCGAGCGCCTCGTGCATCGACGGGCTGGTCGAGCCGAAGTAGATCACCCCCAGGTCGGTCTTCTCGGCCGCGGGGCGCGGTACCGGCTGCGGCACCAGCGTGGCGGCGGTGCGGAACTTCTTCAGCAGCCGCTCCATGTTGTAGATGTAGTCGGGCCCGCGCTCGGAGTAGCGGGCGTAGGCGTCGCGCGTGGTGCCACGGGTGAAGAAGCTGCCCTTGGTCGGGTGCGTGCCCGGCAGCGTGCGCCAGGGGATGCCGTCGCCGTCGACGTCCTTGTAGCGGCCGAAGTCGCGGCCGGCCTCCAGTTCCTCGGCGGTCATCACCTTGCCGCGGTCGTAGGCCTTGCTGTCGTCCCAGGCGAAGGGCTTGCACAGCCGCTGGTTCATGCCGATGTCGAGGTCGGTCATCAGGAACACTGGCGTCTGCAGCCGGTCGGCCAGGTCGAGCGCCGCCGCCGCGTGCTCGAAGCACTCGTGCGGGTCCTCGGGAAACAGCAGCACGTGCTTGGTGTCGCCGTGCGAAGCATAGGCGCACGAGAGGATGTCGGCCTGCTGCGTGCGCGTCGGCATGCCGGTGGACGGGCCGCCGCGCTGCACGTTGATGAGGGTGACGGGGATCTCGGCGAAGTAGGCCAGGCCGATGAACTCGGTCATCAGCGAGATGCCGGGCCCGGAGGTCGGCGTGAAGGCCCGCGCGCCGTTCCAGCCGGCGCCGACGACCATGCCGATCGAGGCCAGTTCGTCCTCGGCCTGCACGATGGCGAAGCGGTTCTGGCCCGTGGCCGGATCGACGCGGAACTTGTTGCAGTACTTCTGGAAGGCCTCGGCCACCGAAGACGAGGGCGTGATCGGATACCAGGCAGCGACCGTGGCGCCGCCGTAGACGCAGCCCAGGGCGGCGGCGCTGTTGCCGTCGACGAAGATCCAGTCGCCCACGCGGTCGGCGCGCCGCACCTTCAGCCCCACGGGTTCGCGCAGGTTCTCGCGCGCGAAGTCGCAGCCCAGGTGCAGCGCCTGCACGTTGGAGGCCAGCAACTTCTCCTTGCCTTTGTACTGCTCGCCGAACAGCTTCTCGACCACTTCGGGCTCGATCCCCAGCAGGATCGCCAGGGCGCCCACGTAGACGATGTTCTTGAACAGCTGGCGCTGCCGCGGGTCGTGATACACCGCGTTGCAGATCTCGGTCAGCGGCATGCCGATGATGCGGATGTCGTCGCGGAACTTCGACGGCGGCAGCGGCCGCGTGCTGTCGTAGAACAGGTAGCCGCCGGGCTCGAGCTCGGCCACGTCGGCATCCCAGGTCTGCGGATTCATCGCCACCATCATGTCGGTGCCGCCGCGCCGGCCCAGGTGGCCCCGCTCGGTGACGCGCACCTCGTACCAGGTCGGCAGGCCCTGGATGTTGCTCGGGAAGATGTTGCGCGGGCTCACGGGCACGCCCATGCGCAGGATGGCCTTGGCGAACAGCTCGTTGGCCGAAGCCGAGCCCGAGCCGTTCACATTGGCGAATTTGATGACGAAGTCGTTGACCGCTTCAATTTGTCGCATGGTTCCAACGCTCATGCCGGCACCCCCTGCTTCGGCACGACGTGTGCATCGCGGCAGCCCGAGCCGGCCGGGGTCATCTCGAGCAGGAACTTCTGCATGTCCCAGGCGCCCGTCGGGCAACGCTCGGCGCACAGGCCGCAGTGGAGGCAGACGTCCTCGTCCTTGACCATCACGCGGCCGGTCTTGAGGCCGCCGGACACGTACAGGTCCTGCGCCAGGTTCAGCGCCGGCGCCTTGAGCCGGGTGCGCAGGTCGCTCTCCTCGCCGTTGGCGGTGAAGCTGATGCAGTCCATCGGGCAGATGTCCACGCAGGCGTCGCATTCGATGCAGGCGGGCTCGGTGAACACGGTCTGAACGTCGCAGTTGAGGCAGCGCTCGGCCTCCTTGAAGGCGGTGGCGGCGTCGAAGCCCAGCTCGACCTCCACGCGGATGCTGGCCAGTGCCGCTTCGGCCTTGGCCCAGGGCACCTTGTAGCGCAGGTCGTTGGAGGTGTCGTTGTCGTAGCTCCACTCGTGGATGCCCATCTTCTGGGACACCAGGTTGGTCATCGGTGCGGGCCGGATGTAGACCGCTTCGTCATGAAGCAGCCGGTCGATCGACACGGCAGCCTCGTGGCCATGGGCCACGGCCGTGATGATGTTCTTCGGGCCGAAGGCCGCATCGCCGCCGAAGAACACGTTGGCCACCGACGACTGGAAAGTCTTCTCGTCGAGCTTGGGCAACCCCCATTTGTCGAAGGCGAGGCCGCAGTCGCGCTCGATCCACGGAAAGGCGTTTTCCTGGCCCACCGCCACCAGCACCTCGTCGCATTCGAAGAAGGCATCGGGCTCGCCGGTGGGCACCAGCGAGCGGCGGCCCTGGTCGTCGTATTCGGCCCGGACGATCTCGAAGCGCATGCCCAGCAGCTTGCAGTTCTCGTGCACGAAGGCCTTGGGCACATGGAAGTTGATGATCGGGATGCCTTCGTGCTGGGCGTCTTCCTTTTCCCAGGGCGAGGCCTTCATTTCCTCGAAGCCACTGCGCACGATCACCTTGACGTCGCTGCCGCCCAGGCGGCGGGCCGAGCGGCAGCAGTCCATCGCCGTGTTGCCGCCGCCGAGCACGATCACGCGCCGGCCGATCTGCGTCACGTGGCCGAACGAGACCGAATTGAGCCAGTCGATGCCGATGTGGATGCTGTCCGCGGCGTCCCGGCGGCCGGGCACCTCCAGGTCGCGCCCGCGCGGCGCGCCGCAGCCGACGAAAATCGCGTCCCAGCCCTGCGCCATCAGGGCCTTCATCGAATCGATGCGCTCGCCGCTGCGGAATTCGACGCCGAGATCGAGGATGTAACCGGTCTCCTCGTCGATCACCGATTCGGGCAGCCGGAAGCGCGGGATCTGGGTGCGGATGAAGCCGCCCGCCTTGGCTTCGCCATCGAACACCGTGACCTCGTAGCCCAGTGGCGCGAGGTCGCGGGCGACGGTCAGTGAGGCCGGCCCCGCGCCGACGCAGGCGATGCGCTTGCCGTTCTTCGGTTCCAGTTTCGGCATGCGCGAACGCACGTCGTCCTTCATGTCGGCGGCGACCCGCTTGAGCCGGCAGATCGCCACCGGCTCAGGGTCCTTGGCGTTGCTTTCCTCCACTCGCCCGCGCCGGCAGGCCGGCTCGCAGGGCCGGTCGCAGGTGCGCCCGAGGATGCCGGGGAAGACGTTGGAGACCCAGTTGATCATGTAGGCGTCGCTGTAGCGGCGCTGCGCGATCAGCCGGATGTACTCGGGAACGGGGGTGTGCGCCGGACAGGCGTACTGGCAATCGACGACCTTGTGGAAATAGGCCGGGTTGGCAATGTTAGTTCGCTGCAAAGCGTGTCTCCTGGCTGCCGCCCGCGGCCGGGGGGGCGGCACGGGTCTGTCGTCAGTATGCGCCGCACCGGGCCGGGGCATGCCTTGGTGGAATCCCGCAGCACCCCTCTCAGGGGCTGACGCGCAGGTGGTTGACCACCGTGGAGTCGTCGGGTGTCGACCAGGCGGCTCACTGTGCGGCAATGCGGCCTAGCGCCTGCAGACGATCTCGGGCCAGAGCGAACTCGCCGCCGTGTTGTAGTGCCAGATGATCTTGGTGACCTTGGTCCGCCCCTTGGCGGATTCGTCGACCTTGGCATCATCGGGGATCACGAGGGTCTGCCCGACTTTGGGAAGCGCGCCGGGGTAGGGGTGGTGGGCCGTGCCCACCTGAAGTTCGCACGGTGCCGCCGTGTCGGTGTGAATGGTGATTCTCATGGTCGTTCCCTGGTTGGGTGGGAGGGCAGAGGCTGGCTGCCGATCGGCCGCGTTGCGAGACGTCCGTGACGCTAGATCGACCGCGCCGCCCGGACCTTGATCGCGCGCAATCCGGCCGTCGGCGGTTCACGATTCACCTATCGACCGGGTCGCCGATTGCGCTGCATCAAACGGTCCGTGCGGAGGCACAGGATGATGGAACTTCCATCGTCGAAAGGGACCCCGATGAACGAACTGCATCCTGATCCCGTGCGCCGGCAGCGCGCCCACCCGGCCCGGTTCCCGGCCGCCTGCCTGCTGGTCGCGGCAAGCTTGTTTGGCCCCGCGGCCGGTGCCCAGACGCGCGGTGAACTGCTGTACACGACGCACTGCATCGCCTGCCACACGACGCAGGTGCATTGGCGTGACCGCAGGCTGGCCGCCGACTGGAACAGCCTGCAGGCGCAGGTGGCACGCTGGCAGGCCGCGGGCGCGCTGAACTGGAGCGAAGAGGACATCGTTGCCGTCACGCGCCACCTCAACGAGCGCTTCTATGGATTCAAGTCGCCCCCGGGCCCACCGGTGGTACTGGGGCCGRCCGGCGGCGCGCGGCCCTGATCCGGGCTTGCGCTTGCGTAACGACACGATCGAGTCACGGCTTGAAAGGATGGCCATGAAGCGCCTTTGGATCTACGTTCATGCCGCCATCGCGTCGATGGCGTGGATCTTCGTTCTGCTCGCGCTGGCCCTGGCCCTGCTGGATCCGAAATCCGCCCTCAACCAGGACCCGCTGTTCGCCGCGATCGCGATCTTCGTGGCCGTCGGCCACCTGAGCAGCGCCAGCTACCTGGTGCGCCGCATCCGCGAGGAGATCTTCCAGACGAAACGAGCGGGGTCTCATCGGCCGGCGGAGCCATCATCTTCTCGCTGAGATGCTATGTGGGACTACCCGAGCGAGACCCGTTTAGCTACTTTCCGGCGCAAAAATGCCGTTTTTGAGTTTCTGCGTGGCGAGGCAACAAAGGCCAAGGCCGCCGAGATCGGCGGCCTTGGTTTCAGTGCGCGGTGGAGAGGAAGAAGGGGATGGTCTCAGCGTTTGGCTGAAGCTGCGAGAGCGAGGCCGATATTGATCAGATTGTCTGCGACGACGCCAAGCCCTACCCAACGCCCAATGCCCGACGGGCCCTTGTAG
>NZ_JBFUIU010000008.1:0-40772 GCF_056401695.1 Variovorax sp. P4_D9 | reverse complement strand
GTGCACCAACCGCCTCGACTACATCACGCGCTTCATCCGCGAACTCAACGTCGGCAGCGTGAACGTGCGCGAGGTGCCGGGCTACCGATTGGAGCTGACGCCTTTCGGCGGCATCAAGGACTCCGGCCTGGGCTACAAGGAAGGCGTGCTCGAAGCGATGAAGAGCTTTACCAACAGCAAGACCTACTCGCTTCCCTGGTAGCAGCTATGAGCCTCACGATCGAAGACATCGTCCGCGTGTTCGAGGCCAAGGGCCACGAGCAGTACGACGGCGAGCCCGTGACGCAGCTCGAACACGCATTGCAATCCGCGCACCTGGCCGAGCAGGCCGGTGCGGGGAGTGCGTTGATCACCGCCGCGTTGCTGCATGATCTCGGCCACCTGCTGCACGACTTCGGCAAGACGCCGACGCAGCAGGGCCTCGACGACCTCCACCAGTACCGGTGCCTGCCTTTCCTGCGTGCACTCTTCGGCCCGGAGACGCTCGAGCCGATCCGGTTGCACGTCGATGCCAAGCGCTTCCTTTGCGCGCGCGTCCCGGGCTACCTCGATGCCTTGTCGGCCGACTCGAAGCGCAGCCTGGTGCTGCAAGGCGGCATCTTCGACGACGTGCAGGCTCGGCAGTTCGAGGCCCTGCCCTTTGCGGAAGATGCCGTGCGCGTGCGACGCTGGGACGACACCGCCAAGTCCCCGGACGCCGTCGTTCCGGAACTGTCGCACTTCGTGCGCCACATGAAGATCAGCGCCGCGGTTCGCCGCAGCGCGCAGGCGGCGTAAAGGCGAGACATGCGTCCATTCTGGATCGAGCAAGCGCTCTTCACCGACGGCGAGTTGGCGCCGGCATTGCAGGGCGAGCAGCGTGCCGATGTCTGCATCGTCGGTGGTGGATTCACCGGCCTGTGGACAGCCATCCAGGCCAAGCGCCAGGATCCTGCGCTGGACATCGCCATCATCGAAAGCGATCTTTGCGGTGCCGGAGCGAGCGGGCGCAACGGCGGTTGCCTCTTGACCTGGTCGGCGAAGTTCTTCACGCTGCGCCGACTCTTCGGTGAGGCGGAGGCGATACGGCTGGTCAAGGCTTCCGAGGCTGCGGTCGGGCACATCGCGGAGTTCTGCCGCGCGCACGACATCGACGCCGAACTGCGCCTGGACGGAACCCTCTACACCGCTACCTCGCAGGCGCAGGTCGGCGTCCTGGATCCAGTGATGCGTGCGCTGGAGGACTGCGGCATCCACAGCTATTTCTCGTTGCCACGTGATGAAGTGGCGCGTCGTTCCGGCTCGGCCCGCAACCTGGCGGGGGTCTTTTCGCCCATTGCCGCCACCGTGCATCCCGGGAAGCTGGTGCGCGGGCTTCGTCGCGAGGCGCTCGCCATGGGCATCCGCATCTATGAACGCAGTCCCATGTTGGATTTCAGCGCCGGCCATCCCGCGGTCGTCCGCACGCCGTGCGGCAGCATCGAGGCCGGGAAGGTCGTGCTGGCGATCAATGCCTGGATGGCCAGCACCTTGGCGCAGTTCGAGCGCACCATCGCCATCGTGTCGAGCGACATGGTCATCACCGAGAAATGCCCCGAGCTGCTGCGCAAGATCGGCTTGGTCGACGGGGTCTCGGTGCTCGATTCACGGACCTTCGTCTACTACTACCGCAGCACCATGGACGGGCGGATCATGCTCGGGAAGGGCGGCAATACCTTCGCGCGCGGCGGCCGGATCGCGCCGGTTTTCGATCAGCGTTCGCCCTATGAGGCGGAACTCACGCAAGCGCTGCGTTCGTTCTTTCCCGCGTTGCAGGAGACACCGATCACGGCGAGCTGGAATGGCCCCTCGGACCGTTCGGTGACCGGCTTTCCGTTCTTCGGAAGGCTCGCTGGCGCGCCGCACATCAGCTACGGCTTCGGGTATTCGGGCAACGGTGTGGGCCCGAGCTACATGGGGGGCCAGATCCTCTCGTCCATGCTGCTGGACCAGGACAACGCATGGACGCGCAGCCCGCTGACGCAGGGCCCGCTCGGACACTTCCCGCCCGAGCCGATCCGCTATGTCGGATCGATCGTGGTTCGCAATGCCATCCGTCGCAAGGAACGCGCGGAAGACGAAAACCGCCGGCCCTGGCTCGTCGACACGATGCTGAGCAAGTTTGCAAACGCCGCGGGCAAGGCTGACAAGGCTTGAAACCAGGATGAATCGGGCCGGGGCGGGTTCGCGCCGACGGCTTACTACGGCGAGCCTTCAGGCAATGAGCAAGCCCTCATCGAGCAGCGATTGCACGATACCGGCTTGTCGCAAGTCGCGGCGGCGCCTGGCCACCGGGCGGCTCGGCGCGTCCTTCGCCATCCCCCAGCGCTTGAACTCGACAAAGCTGGCTGGTGCGATGGTCTGCATGAGTGCCATCCGTCTGGTGGCCGGTCTCCTTGCCCACCCGGCCCGCAGCGACGAGGCCGACAAGCAGCGCCTGGCGGATATCCACTCGAGCCACGAAGACGCCGCGCCGAAGCCGGCGCTTGCGTGAACCCGGCGGGTCGGCAATTCAGGCAGTTGCCAACGACAGGCCGGGCCTCTCGTCGTCCCAGGCCATGGCGCTCATCTTCCACCCTGTGGGCGTCAGGATGAACTGGGTCGAAATCATCCCCCGCGCAGTGAAGGAGCGGCCATTCATGGTTCCAGACTTCGCGTACGCGCTGAAGCGCTGGGCGATATTGCCGAAGATCTGCGTCACTTCGGAAAGCTCTTCTTCCAGGAAGCTCGTCAGTTCGCCCTTGCGGACCATGGCCTCCCTTGGCTTGATGAATTCCTGAACCGTCGAGATTTCAGGCGTGGCTCCCACGTTCTTGATGAGCAAGCCGGAAGCGATGAAGAGCGACCGGATGCGCTCATAGTCCGGCGGGCTGCTGCCGGATTCGAACGACACAGCGCGGAAGAACTCGGACGTCAGACGATCAAGCTCGGTCTTCACAGACACTGCGGTTTGCTGGTTGCCCATGGCACCCTCCTGGATGAACTGGATTCTGCGCTGCTCGTGGCTCAATCAGTTTCTTGGTTGCGCACATGGTAGTTGTCCCACTCCCCCCGCTCAACAAGTTCAAAGCCATGGTGGCTCGAATCGCAACCAGAGCGCTGACTAGAATCGCGACCCACGCCTGCGCCACCTCCCGGGGCAACACCCTTCGAATCTGGATGCTTGCCTGCGCCAATCTCAGACGGTTCTGAAGTTTTCTGGCATCTAATGCCAATACCATGTCGCACGCGACGCTGCGGCTGCACGCGGCTCAGGATTTCAATAGGCCAAGCCATGCGCTACCTTTTCAATGTATTCGGCCGGATCATGGCCATCGAAAGAGTCGAAGGTAGATGGAACAGCTATCTGCTGGGGTCGGACGGCAAGCGAGGCAAGGTCGAACTTGCCGTTCCGAGCGAAGTTACCCGCGACGAGCTCTCGCAGTATCTGTATGACATCTATCACGAGGACGCAACGTCAACGAACGGCGACGTTTTCGAAATCCACTCGCCGTGAAACTGGCTCTGTGCAATGACTCGTGAAGCTTGGTGACCGGTTGATGTGACGTTGCGCGCTGCCGGCACCGGACCACAGTCGGGCCAGAACCAGACCTTGACTGGCAGCTCCCCTCCCAGCGGCGAGAGCCAAGGTGGCCGTTGCAGCCCGCGACGGTCCGTCTTCAGGCTGCCTACGGCCTTACAAGCGCTTCGTTCGGCGGCCGGCGCTCAGAGAGCTTTCTTTCCAGCGCGGCCATTCCAACCGGCACGTTCAAGGAGGCGCCGTTCGCTTCGAGGCTGAGGCCGAGCGCATGCAGAGTCCGGAACAGGTTGTGTTCGCGGCATTGTTCGCCCATCTGGCCGATGCGCAGGATGTTCAGGCCGAATGAGCCCGAGATCTCCACCTTGTGCACGCTCGACATGTGGGAGCGAACGCGGTCGGCCGAAACGGAACTCGGCACATTGATGCCAACGACCGAGTTCAGCCGCGAGGGCTTGTCGACCAGCAGGGTCAGTCCCATGGCCTCGATGCCCGCTTGCAGGGCCTCGGAGCAGACCAAGTGGCGGCGAAAACGCGTGGACAGGGTTTCCTCGCAAACCAGGCGCAGGGCCTCGTGAATGGCCAGGATGCCGGACACCGGAGCGGTGTAGTGGTAGGAGTTCTGGTTCCAGAACTTGTCCGCCAGCTTGGCGTCGAGGCACCAATGCGGCAGGTCGCCCTGGCGCCGCTCGATGGCTTCCCAGGCAGCCAGGGAAAATGCGAGCAGCGAGACACCGGGGATGGAAGACAGGCCCTTCTGGCCTCCTGTGATCACCGCATCTATCTGCCACTCATCCATGTTCAGCGGCATCGTGCTCAGCGTGCAAACGGCATCCACGATCACCAGACATCCATGTGCCTTGGCGAGCGCGGCGATGGCCCGCAAGTCGCTGTTGTAGACCGTGTTCGACGTTTCACCCTGGACAATGGTGAGAACGTCATATCCCTTGGTCCGCAAGCGAGCCTCCACGAGGCTCGGACTGGCGCTCTGGTTGTCGCTCACCTCGAGGATGTCGACTGCGCCACCCACCCGCCGCGCCATTTCTGCCATCCTCTGGCTGAAGTATCCATTCGTGACGCTCAGGACCCTGGTGCCGGGCGCCACCAGGTTGGTGATTGCCATTTCCATCGCTGCGGAGCCCGGACCTGCGACCCCGAGCACATGGGGGGAGGCGGTCTGGAAGACGTACCGGCCCATTGCCTTGACCTGGTCGATGACCCTGCCCATCGTCTCGCCCAGGTGGTTGATGACGATGGAGTTCGCATAGGCCACGCGGTGGGGGATGGGGACGGGTCCAGCACCCATCATCAACAAGGGTTCGTTGGGCAGGATGCTTTCGAGCGGGCTGATCGTGGGTGGCGAGAGATAGGTCACAAGTCAAGAGGCGGTTGGGGTTGCGACATGCATCCGGCTGGATGCCAGGATGGCAGTCTAAGGGGTCGCCCGTGCATGAATCGATGCCGCCTCACCGACCGAGCGGTGATACGCCGATCATCCAGACGTGGACCCACAGCACGAACGCGGCATAGACCATCAGCCCGCCCACGACCGCGACGACATCATTGAGAGGGCTTGGCGGCGCACCGGGGACTTGTCGGGGAACGGCGCGGCGCTTGACCGAAATCCGGTCCGCCACGGCCCAGGCAAGAAACGCGCCGAACAGAAGCACGTCGGCCAGCGAGCCATTCGCCAACAGGTGCGCCGTCGCAAAGAATTTCACTGCAAGCAGCATCGGGTGCTTGGCCATCCTTTGGAGGCGGCCCGGCAGGTAGGCCGCGAACAGGAGCGGGAACACCGGAACCATCAGCAGCAGCGCGACGTGCCGCAATGGCATCGGTGGCGAGTAGAGCAGCCACGGCGTCTGACGGGCCACGCCGTAGCCATGAATCAGCAACAGCAGGCCGGCCAGCGAGACCAGCGCGTACACGCCCTTCCAGACCCGCTCGCCGTGGCGCGCGATTTGCGCCTCGCGCCAGGCAGGGGCGATGATGGACACCGAATGAACCCCAAGGAACAGGATCAGGCCTGCTACAAGTTCTGTCATGGAAACTCCTTCGGCAATGCCGGTGAACTCACAGTCACGCGAGGCACGCCGACACTATCTTCCTCCATCTCTCCCCGCCGCGCGCCTTTGAGCAAAGGTCGGTTTCGATCAGAATGCGCGCAAGAGCTTGCTGCTCGGGAGTCATCGGCATGACTGAACCCCAAAAACCTACCAGTTGGTGGCAAACGCTTCCCGGCGTGCTGGCTGCGTTGGCCGCCGTCGTGACAGCCGTCAGTGGACTGTTGGCGGTGCTGTTCCAGAATGGCTTGCTGGGCGGCAAGGCCGATGCATCGGCCAAGTCTTCGATGTCGACCAAGGCGGATGCACCCGTGGCGGCCAGCGCCGCGCCCAAGTCGCCTGCGACTGCAGGGCAGTCGACGCCAGCGGCAAGGCCGTGGTCGGATGCCGTCGCCGTCATGTCGATTCGCGATGGCAGCACGACGCGGCTGCGGGCCAGTTCCCTCAGCAATTGCATCTCGGTGGGTCATGAGATTGACCTGGACACGGGTCAATCCGTGCCTTTCGAGAAAATCGCGAGCATCGAGGTGCTGCGCGCCGACGACCACACCGCGCCCAACGCCAAGGCCAGTCTCAAGATCGAACTGCTGGACGGCACAGCGATTTCCGGAACCGCGGATGCGGTATGCGACCTATTCGGCTTCAACGATACGGGGCGTTTCTCCACCTACTTCGACCGGCTTCGCAGCATTCGGTTCGATCGCTGAGCAATGGCAGTCCAGTCGATGGCGCAAGGCACCTTCCTTTACTTCGCGTACGGCTCCAACATGAGCCCGGCGCGTCTGCGTGCGGTTGACCGCACACCCTCCGCCCAATGCGTCGGTACCGCGCGCGTTGCCGGCTACCGCCTGGTTTTCGACAAGGTGGGAAGGGATGGCTCCGGCAAGGCGGATTGCGAACGCACCGATGCGCGCCTGCATGTCGTCCACGGCGTGTTGTTCCGCATCGCTGACAGCGACCGCCCGGCCCTGGACCGGGCAGAAGGCCTCGGCAACGGCTACGACGCCTTCGACATCCGCGTGGAAACGGATTCGGGCAGCGTCTCGGCGCTGACCTACCTGGCAACCCACAAGGACGCCACGCTGGCGCCTTTCAGCTGGTACATGCAACACGTGTTGAATGGCGCCAGGCAATGTGGACTTCCGCGGGCCTACATCGCTGGCATCGAGCGCGTAACCGCTGTTCGAGACCCGGATGCCGAACGCGAGGCGCGAGAGCTCTCCATCCACGCGAAGCGATGAGGCCTTCCGCGGAGAAACTGGCGACACAATATCGCGCATGGATTCTTCAAAAAGCGCGCTGACTTCCGCCTGGGTCGACACCGACATGGGCTTCGACGATCTCGCCGCCGTGCTGACCGTCACGCAGACGCCGCCGTGGCGGGTCGACGGCATATCGTTGGTCGCGGGCAACGCTCCGCTCGAGGTGGTGGTCGACAACGCATTGCGTTCGGCCGCGTTCTTCGGCTGGGATTTTCCGATCCACGCGGGCAGCGCCCGGCCGCTCGCCGGCGAACTGGTCACGGCGCAGAACATCCTCGGCGCGGATGCCATGGTGTCGGCCGGGCGCAGCCTGCCCAGCGCGCGCGGGCCGCTGGCCTCGAGCGACGCAGCGGCTGCGCTGATCGACTACCTCGCGGCCGCCACCCGACCGGCCACGGTGCTTGCACTGGGGCCGCTCACCAACATCGCGATCGTTCTGCAGGCACGCCCCGATCTCGCGGCACGCATCGGTCAGCTCCTGTGGATGGGCGGCAGCGCGGGGCCGGGCAATCACACGGCGGCGGCGGAGTTCAATGCGGCGGTCGACCCGGAAGCCATCAACGCGGTTCTCGGCGCCGGGGCGCCGCTGCGGATGGTCGGCCTCGATGCCTGCCGGCAGGTGCGCGTGCACGCGAGCGATGCCGAGGCGCTGCGTGCGCTCGGCTCCGACAAGGCGCAAGTGCTGGCCGACCTGCTGCTCGGCTACGTGCGCATTGCGAGCCCGGCCGGCGCGTTGCCGATGGCGCTCTACGACCCGACGGCCGCGGCCGCGCTGGTGGCGCCCGAGGGGCTGAGCTTCAGGCCGGCGCACGTGGTGGCCGAATGCAAGGGCGAGCACACCCGCGGCATGACGGTGGTCGAATGGCGGGTGCCGAAGCGCGCCGAAGCCAACGCGCAGGTGGCCAGCGTGGCCGACGAGCCCCGGCTGCGGCGCGTGGTGCTGGACGCGCTTGCGCGGGCCGCGCGCTGATCAGTCGCGCAGCACCCAGCCCTCGGGCACGGCCTTCAGCAAGGGGCTCTCGAATACGCCGATGACACGCGCAGCGCGTTCGGCGCCCAGTCGCTCGACCCATCGCCGGCCCTGCAGCATCGCGACGCCGCAGGCGATCACGTCGCCGCCGAGCGACTCGATCAGCTCCCAGGCCGCGAGCAGCGTGGTGCCGGTGCTGATCGCATCGTCGACCAGCACCAGGCGCTTGCCTTCGATCAGCGGACGCAGGTGGGGGTCGAGGTAGATGCGCTTGCCCGGCGTCGGCGAGGTGATCGATTGCACCGGCGCGGAGAGCGCCTCGTCATACCAGAACTTGCGCGAGTAGCCCATCGGCAGGTAGCGCGCATGCCCCAGTGCGCGCGCGACCACCGGTGCCAGCGCGAGCCCCAGCGTCGGCAAGCCGATCGCCAGGTCGGGGGCCTGTGCGGACAGGCGCCGCGCCAGCATGGCTCCCAGCGTGTCGACGACGTCGAGCGACGCCTGGTTGACCAGCAGCGAGGCCACGGCGTGCGCCGGCTCGCTCGCGAGCTGCCGGATCGGCAGCATCAGCACGCGTCCGTCGGGCAGCCGCGCCGGGAAACCGAATCGCCACGGCGCCTCGGGCGGGTCGACCGCATCGGCTTCAATGATGCGCTGCCAGTAGCCAGTAGTGGGTTCCGTGAAATGAGGAATCATCTTCCGGTTCAATGCGGTGCGAGCTGGCGCGACGGATCGGGCACCGGGGTGGCGGCCAGCAGCCGCTGGGTGTAGGGATCGCGCGGCGCATTCAGCACAGCGTCGGCGTCGCCGCTCTCCACCACGCGGCCCTGGTGCATCACCATCACGCGATCGGCCATGGCCCGCACCACGCCAAGGTCGTGCGTGATGAAGAGGTAGGAGAGCTTTCTTTCCCGCTGCAGGTCGAACATCAGCTTGAGGATCTGCGCGCGCACCGAGACGTCGAGCGCCGAGACTGGCTCGTCGGCCACGATCAGCGCCGGGTTTGATGCCAGTGCGCGCGCAATGCCCACGCGCTGCCGCTGGCCACCCGAGAGCTCGTGCGGCAGCCGGTCGCGGAAATGCGTGGGCGGCAGGCCGACCTGTTCGAGCAGCGCGTCGACTTCGGCCGACGCCGCGGCCCGGTCGAGGCCGCGGTGGTAGACCAGCGGGAGGGCGACGCTCTGGCCGATGCTGCGGCGCGGATTCAGCGAGCCGCCGGTGTCCTGGAACACCACCTGCACTTCGCGACGAAAAGCGCGTGCGGCTTCGCCCGAGCGCATTGCGAGGTCCATGCCCTTGTAGAGGATGGTGCCTTCGCTCGGCGCCGTGAGTCCCAGCAGCATGCGGCCCAGCGTGGTCTTGCCGCTGCCGCTTTCGCCGACCAGGGCCAGCACTTCGCCGGCACGGATCGTCAGCGACACGCGATCGACCGCGCGCTGCATCTGCCGGGCGCGGAACAGCCCGCCGCTCGCGCGCACGGGGAACAACCGGCTCAGGTCGCGCGCTTCGAGCAGCGCTGGAGTCGTGGCAGCATTCATGGTGAGGTTGCCTCGCTGCGCTGCCACGCGTCGGCGGCGATCGGCTCGTCGCTCAGGTGGCAGCGGTCGGCGCCGAATCCGTGGACCCGCAGCGCCGGCGCCATGGTGTTGCAGAGGCCGGCGCGGGCGATCGGGCAGCGCGGATGAAAGCGGCAGCCTGCGGGCCAGTGCCCGGCGATCGGCACGCCGCCCGGAATCGAAAACAGCGAATTCGCGCGCGACTGCGGACTCAGGATGCTGGCCAGCAGGCCCTGCGTGTACGGATGGCGCGGCGCGGCGAACAGCGGCGCCACGTCGTTGGCTTCGACCACCTGGCCTGCATACATCACGTTGACCCGCTGGCAGGTCTCTGCCACCACCGCGAGGTCGTGGGTGATCAGCAGGATGCCGAGGTCGAGCTCCTTGCGCAGGCGCATCAGCAGCTTCAGGATGCCCGCCTGGACGGTGACGTCGAGGGCTGTCGTCGGCTCGTCGGCGATCAAAAGCGCGGGCCGCATCGCGAGCGCCGCCGCGATCAGGATGCGCTGCCGCATGCCGCCCGAGAGTTCGTGCGGGTACTGGCGCGCCACGCGTGCGGCGTTGGGCAGCTCCATCAGGTCGAGCAGTTCGAGCACGCGCGCTTCCAGGCCCTCGGTGCGGCCGTGCGCGCGCAACGGCTCCGCGATCTGCCGGCCGACCGGCATCAGCGGATCGAGGTAACTCGTAGGGTCCTGGAAGACCATGCCCACGCGGGCGCCGCGCATCGCGCGCAGTTCGGCGGGCGCGAGCCGCGCCAAGTCGCGACCTTCGAGCAGGACCTGCCCCTCGGCCACGCGCGCCAGGGGCGAGGGGAAGAGGTTCATGATCGCGAAGGCCGTCATCGATTTGCCCGAGCCCGATTCGCCGACCAGGCCCACCGCCTCGCCGCGGCGCACCGTGAGCGAGAGCGCGTTCACCACCCGGAGCGCGGTCGCGCCCTGGCGGATGTCGACCGATAGGCCGCGAACGTCCAGCAAGAGTTCTCCGTGGCTCACTTTGCGTGCCCTCGCGGGTTGAGCGCATCGTTGAGCGCATCGCCGACGACGTTGAACGACAGCACCGTGAGCGCGATCGCGAGTCCCGGAAAGGCCGACATCCACCACGCGCTGCGCAGGTACTGCTGGGCGTCGTTGAGCATCGCGCCCCACGACACATGGTTCGGATCACCGAGTCCGAAGAAGCTCAGGCTGGCCTCGATCAGGATCGCCATCGCGATGTCGAGCGAGCCCAGCACGATGATCGGTGCCGCCACGTTGGGCAGGATCTCGCGCACGATGATCGCGCCGTGGCCCATGCCGGCCACGCGCGCGGCGTCGACGAACTGCGACTGCGCGAGCGTCGCGACAGAGGCGCGCACCACCCGCGCGAGCTGCGGCCAGGAGAGCGCGGCGATCACCACGATCATCTTGAACACGCTGGTGCCGAACAGCGCGATCACGATCAGTGCCACGACGAAGCGAGGCAGTGTCTGGAAGAACTCGGCGATGCGCATCAGCAGGGTGTCGAGCCAGCCGCCGAAATAGCCCGCCAGCGCACCGACGATCACGCCCACGACCACCGCGCACAGCGCGCTCAGTACGCCGACGGTGAGCGAGATGCGCGTGCCGAAGACCACTCGCGTCCAGATGTCGCGGCCGAGGTCGTCGGTGCCGAGCCAGTGGCCGGGAGAGAGCGGTTCGAGCAGTGCGCTGTCGCCGCCGCCGAGCGGGTCGTACGCGCTCACCAGTGGCGCGAACACCGCCAGCGCGAAGAGTAGCGCGAGGAAGGCCAGCGCGAGGATCGTCGTCGGCCGCCGGAGCAGTCGCCGCCGGAAGCCGGCCTTGCGGAAGGGTGTGCCCACCACCGCGGGCACGATCGGAGTCAGTGTCACATCGGTCATGCGCGCTCGATCCGCGGATCGATCAGTCGGTGGATGATGTCGGTGACCAGGTTCGCGACGACCACCGTGACCGACACCATCAGCAGGATCGCGAGCATCACCGGATAGTCCCGCTTGGAGATCGATTCATAGAGCAGCCGCCCGATACCGGGCCATGCGAACACGGCCTCGATCAGCGCCGAGCCGGCCAGCACGAAGCCCACGTTGTAGCCGATGACCGTGAGCACCGGCGCCGCGGCATTGCGCAGCGCATGCACCACGACCACCGTCCACTCGGACGCGCCGCGCGAACGCGAGGCGAGGATGAAGTCGGCGTTCATCACCTCCAGCATCGCCGCGCGCGTTATGCGCGTGATCAGCGTGAGGTAGCGCAGCGACAGCGCGAAGGCCGGCAGCACCAGGTACGACAGGTGCTGCAGGGTGCCTGCGAAGCCGGGCTCGGTGCCGCGCACCGGGTTGTTGCCTTGCGAGGGCAGCCAGCCCAGCCAGATCGCGAACACCAGGATAAGCAGTTGGCCGAGCCAGAAATCCGGGATCGAGTAGCCGGCCGACGAAGCGCCCTGGATCGCCGAGTCGGCCAGTCCCCGGCCCGAGCCCGAGGCGGAGCGGGCTGCGATGACACCGAACACGATCCCCATCACGCTCGCGAAGGCGAGCGCGCTCAGGGTGAGTTCCAGCGTGGCGCCGAGCCGTTCGAGAATCAGCGCGGCGACCGGCTGCTGGTTCGCGAACGAATAGCCGAAGTCGCCCTGGACCACCTTGCTGAGGTAGCGCAGCAGCTGGATCCACACCGGCTGGTCGAGCCCGAACTCGCGGCGCATCTGGTCGAGGTATTCGGGCGGCGCGGGAAAATCGCCCACCAGCAGCGTGATCGGATCGCCCGGCGTGAAGGCGATCAGCAGGAAGTTGAGCACCACCACCGCGAGCAGCAGCGGCACCGCGTGCAGCAGGCGACGCAGGATGAAGTAAGACATCGGGTGCCGGCTAGTCCGTGCGCTTCACGCCGGCCCATTGGTCGCGCGCATCGAGCGCGGGAAAGACCCCGCTGAGTTTCTTGCTCGCCGTGTCAACAGTCTCCTCGTCGAACAGCACCAGCGTCGGCAGGTCTTCGTTGAGGATCACCTGCAGCTCTTTGTAGAGCCTGGCGCGCACATCGCGATCGGTGGCGGTGGCGGCCCGGCTCAGCAGATCGTCGACCTTCGGGTTCGAATAGCCGCTCGCGTTGGTGTTCGGCGCGGTGCCCGTGTAGCTGTTGTACATGCGCGTGTAGCCGATGGCCGGGTCTCCGGCCGAGAAGTACGAGCCCAGCATCATGTCGTAGTCGCGCTTGGCGAACACGCGGTCGTAGTACACCGAGCGCTCCAGCGGCTCGAGCTTCACTTCGAGGCCGATCTGCCGCAGGTTGTCCTGGATGATCTGCGACTGCGCGCGCATCTGCGCGCGGCTGACGTCGAAGGGCATGCGCACCGTCGTGCTGCCGGGCTTGACGCCGGCCTTCTCGAACAGCGCCTTGGCGCGTGCCGGATCGAGCGGATACTTCTTCGCGTAGCTCACCTCGTCGTTGAAGAGCCACTT
Organism: Variovorax sp. P4_D9; assembly: GCF_056401695.1. Classification (NCBI taxonomy): domain Bacteria; kingdom Pseudomonadati; phylum Pseudomonadota; class Betaproteobacteria; order Burkholderiales; family Comamonadaceae; genus Variovorax; species Variovorax sp. P4_D9. The sequence continues at coordinate 27,932 of NZ_JBFUIU010000008.1, read as the reverse complement.
GAAGCCGTCGCCGAAGGCACCGGCGCCCGGTCGGGCGATGCCGTTCATGGCCTGCTTGACGAGCCGCTGGCGGTCGATCGCCAGGGCCGCCGCATGGCGAGCCTCCAGCTTCGAGAACAGGGGCGACTGCGTGTTGAACATCAGGAAGTAGACCGCCGGGATGTTCACGCCACGGCGCGGGGCGAGGTTCTTGTCGGCGAGGATCCTAGGCACTTCGGGCTTGGGCGTGTAGAAGTCGAGGAGTTCGTCGATCTCGCCGGCCTGCAGGGCGGGCACGCGGTTGGCCGCCTGCGGGATCACCTGGAAGATGATCGATTCGAGAAAGGGCTTGTCGCCGTCCCAGTACTGGTCGTTGCGCACGAGCTTGATGCTGGCCCCGCGCTTCCACTCGCCGAACTTGAAAGGCCCGGTGCCCACCGGCTTCTGGTTGGCCGGGTTGGTGCCGATGTTGCTGCCTTCGTAGAGGTGGCGCGGGAGCATCGGAGCGTCGAACACCGTCATCTGCGAGAGGAAGGGGGCGTAGGGCTTCTGCAGCCGGACCACCGCGGTCAGGGGATCGGGCGTGTCGACCTCGAGGCCGAGACCCTTGAACACCGGCGCCGCACGCGGATGCAGCTTGCCCACGACCTCGGTCAGCGTGAACTTGACGTCGGCGCTCGTGAAATCCTTGCCGTCATGCCACTTGACGCCGCTGCGCAGCGTGAAACGGTAGGTCTTGCCGTCGGGCGAGACGGTCCAGGCGGTGGCGAGCGAAGGCTTGGGGTTGTACTGCGGGTCGAGCCACACCAGGCCCTCGAGGATCTTGGCCGAGACGTCACCGGCCGCGAAGTCGGTGGTCGTGCCGAGGTTGAGCGTCGGCGGATCGGCGTCGATGGCGAGCACGGCGGTGCCCTTGCCGGTGGCCGCGTGGCCGTAGCGCGATGTGGCCAGGCCGCCGGTGATCGCGAGGGCGCCGAGGCTCAACTGGCGCCGGGTCAGGAAGAGGCGCGGGGGGGTGTGGGTGCTGTGGGTCATTGTCGGAGAAGGGGCCCGGGGGCGGGCATTTTTCGAAGCAATTTCAGGGCCATCGGACAGCCGCCATTATTGGCGTGGAAAATGCACGCTCACTGCAGCGTCAAGGCGGCCCCGATGATTTCAGTTCCCATCCACCCCGGCATCCAGGCCACCACCGAGGAAATGGTCGGCTTGCGCCGGCAAATCCATGCCAATCCCGAACTGGGCTATGAAGAGTTCCAGACCAGTGACCTGGTGGCGGAGCGCCTGGCGCGCTGGGGCTATGCCGTGCACCGCGGCATGGGCGGGACCGGCGTGGTCGCGACGCTCAAGGTCGGTGACGGCAGCCGGCGGCTGGGCCTGCGCGCCGACATGGACGCGCTGCCGATGACGGAAACCACCGGCCTCTCATGGGTCAGTCGCAAGCCCGGTGCCATGCACGCCTGCGGTCATGACGGCCACACAGCGACGCTGCTCGCCGCGGCGCAACTGCTGGCAGTCGCCAAGGGCTTCAACGGCACGCTCAACCTGATCTTCCAGCCCGCCGAGGAAGGCCTGATGGGCGCGAAGAAGATGGTCGAGGACGGCCTCTTCGAGCGCTTCCCCTGCGACGCGGTCTATGCTTTCCACAACGAGCCCGGCTTCCCGGCCGGGCAGTTCGGCTTTCTTCCGGGCGTGATCTACAGCTCGTCGGACACCGCCGTCATCACCATCGAAGGCAAGGGCGGCCATGGCGCGATGCCGCACACCACGGTCGATCCGATCATGGTCGCGGCGCACCTGATCCTGGCCTTGCAGACGCTGGTGTCGCGCGAGGTCGACCCCAACGACATGGCGGTCGTCACGGTGGGCGCGATGAGCGCCGGCAAGGCGCCCAACGTGATTCCGACCAGTGCCGAACTCAAGCTGTCGGTGCGGGCGCGAAAGCCCAAGGTGCGCGCCTTCCTGCGCGACCGCATTATCGCCATGGCGCAAGGCCAGGCGGCCGTGCATGGCGCCACCGCAACGATCGACTACCAGTGGAAGATGCCGCCCTGCGTCAACGACGAGGCCGCCACCGCCTTCGCGCGAGAGGTGGCGCTGGCGTCGATGGGCGAGAAGGCACTGATCCCCGACATGGCGCCGCTGCAGGCCAGCGACGATTTCGCGTTCATGCTGAACGCGGTGCCGGGCAGCTACTTCATCGTCGGCAACGGCGACGGCAAGCCCGGAAGCGGTCCGGGCTGCATGGTGCACAACACTGGCTACGACTTCAACGACGAGATCCTGCCCAGCACCGCGAGTTACTGGGTCGCGCTGGCGCAGGCTTACCTGCGCTGAACGCGGTCGCCTGAACCCGGCGAGAAGGCCTCATATCATTCCGCGCGGACGGCTCCCTCTGCAAGGCCGCCAGCGGCGGCGATCATCTGCGACGCATCCGGGAAACTGCAAAGGCTGTTCGGCCCGTCGCGCGCCTCGATCTGCACCCAGCGGACGATGCCTGCCGCGTCGACCAGGAAGTGTCCGACGAGCTGAGTGCCGTGGCTCGCGATGATGGCCTTGTCGGTTTCGTCAGGCTCGAACCCGTCCTTGACGTTGAGTGCGGCGTTGGCTTCCATCGGCTGCATCGGTTCGGGCAACGCACCGCCAGGATTGATTCGCGACGCCTCGAATTGCGCCATGCTTGCGTGATAGGGCCATTCGGGGCGCTCGCCGCCGCCATCGGGCTGGAACTCGAGATACGGCACGCCGAAGGCCTGGTGCGTGAGGCAATCCGGGTCGCACAGAAGCGTGACCGGCGTCGGCCGGTGGCGAAAATACAAGCTTGCGTGCTCCACCGGCGTGTTGATCACGGCGAGGGTCTCGACCCCCATTTCGCGCAAGGGCGCCTGTACGCCGGCAAGCTGCAGCACCTGGCGCCGGCAGAACGGGCAATGCAGCCCGCGATAGAAGCCGATCAGGAACGGGCGGCCGCGCAAGCTGTCGAGGGAGACCATGCCTTCGATGTTGGCCGCGGGAAGCGAGAAGCCGGGCGCAAGCTCTCCCGGCTGCAAGGGGCGTTTCTGGTCTCCCATGGGATGTCTCCTTGGTATCGTCCGGTCGAAGGACGAGCATTCGACCCTATCACTTGTCGCAGGCTGGCACAACGCTCGACGCCGACGACAGCCGCGCCGGTGTAAAGTCGGCCCCCCCGATCCGATGCAGGTGACTCCATGGCACGAACAAGCGAATGGGCCGCCAAGGTGCTTATGCTCCTCAAGGGCGGCAACACCGACGCGGCCATCGCGCAGATCAAGGTCGCGCCGAGCGTGAAGGACATCAGCGCCCTCAAGACGGCGCTGGCCCAGGCCGGCCTGTCCGGGCGCTGGCGCGACGTCGACCAGACGATCGAGCAAAGCATCGGCGCGTTATCGGCGCCGCGCCTGCATCGCTCGCCCTGAGCCGATCGGGAGGCCGGCGCCGGTCGTCGGCTACGATGGCACCATCGCCGCGGCCGGCGTCGCGAGGGCCGCGGGGCCATCAGCACAAAGAGGGTGAAGCAAACATGATCGACACGCGCTCGGACCTTGCCAAGATCACGTTCAGCGTGCTGACCATCGTCCTGCTCATCGGTTCTTCGCTCTGGATCCTGCGGCCCTTCCTCGGTGCGACCATCTGGGCCGTCATGGTCGTGGTGGCCACCTGGCCCGCCCTGCTGTGGTTCGAGGCCCGGCTGTGGAAGCGCCGCAGCCTCGCGGTGCTGGTGATGATGCTGATCCTGCTGCTGCTGTTCGTGCTGCCGCTGACGATGGCGATCTCGACGATCGCGGCCAACGCCGACGAGGTCATCGCCTGGTTCAGGTTGCAGATCAGCAAGGGCCCGCCGCAGCTGCCCGATTGGATCGGCCGCGTGCCCTTCATCGGACCGAAGCTGACGCTGGCGTGGGACGAACTGGTGTCCTCGGGGGTCTCGGGCCTAGAGGCCAAAGTCACGCCCTATGCCTCGCGGGTCACGGGCTGGCTGTTCTCGCAAGCCGGCGTGGTGGGCGCGCTGACCCTGCAGTTCCTGCTGACCGTGGTCATCGCCGGCCTGATGTACGCGCAGGGCGAATCCGCGGCCCAAGAGGCCCGGCGCTTCGGCCGCCGGCTCGGTGGGCCGCGCGGTGAAGACGCCGTGGTGCTGGCAGGCAAGGCGATCCGGGGCGTGGCGCTGGGCGTGGGCGTCACGGCGATCGTCCAGGCCGTGGTGGGTGGCATCGGCCTCGCCATCGCAGGCGTGCCCTTTGCGGCATTGCTCACTGCGGTGATGTTCATGCTGTGCATCGTCCAGCTCGGACCGACGCTGGTGCTGGCGCCGGCGACGATCTGGGTTTTCTGGCACGGCTCGACCGGCTGGGGCGTCTTCCTGCTGGTGTGGACCGTGATCGTCGGCACGATGGACAACTTCCTGCGCCCGATGCTGATCAAGCGCGGTGCCGACCTGCCGCTGCTGCTGATCTTCGGCGGGGTCATCGGCGGCCTGCTTGGCTTCGGGCTGGTCGGGATCTTCGTCGGTCCGGTCTTGCTGGCGGTGTCCTATACGCTGGTCAACGCCTGGCTCGACAACGCCGAGCCGATTGCGGGCGACACCGGGCTATAGCGCCGAGGCCCCGCACCTGATCACCAGAAGCGCCAGAACGGGCGCCGCCGTGACGCCGCCTGCTCGAGGCTGGCGCTCATCGTCGTCGGAGCCCCGAAGCGGCGGCGCACCTCGGCTTCGTGCAGGCGGGCTGACCTGCTCGCTTCGGAGTGGCCGCGCAGGGCCAGCAGGCGCAGCTGGTGGGCGCGGTTGAGCAGTTCTTCATCTTCGAGATAGCCGGGCTCGGTCATGCCGCGATTGTGCATGTGCGGGCCGACGACGCGGCAGCGCGCTGGCCGCAGGCGTCCCGAAATTCTGTCGACATCAGTGTAAACACCGTGTTTGACATATTGGTTGTCGCCGACCATTCGGGTCGGATCGCGTTCCGGCCGTCAGGCCGATGGCGCGCAACTTGCATAAGGCACGCCATGACAGCCATCTTCCCTCGCCCACCTGGAAAGACCACCAAAGTCACCCGCATCGACCGGGACGGCGACAGCACCGTGCAGTCGCTCACGCGTGCCATGCAGTTGCTGGAACTCCTCGCCGAGGATGACGAAGGCTATCGGCTGGTCGACATCGCGGCCCAGAGCGGGCTGTCTTCGTCGACCGCCCACCGCCTGCTCACGACACTCGAGCAACGTCAGTTCGTCCAGTTCGACCGCGAGACCAACCTCTGGTACGTCGGCGTGCGCTGTTTCTCCGTCGGGGCCGCGTTCGCGCGGCGCCGGCGCATCGCCCATCTCGCGCTGCCGGTGATGCGGCGCCTGCGCGACAGCACCGGCGAGAGCATCAACCTGGGCATCGCCGATCTCGGCGACATCGTCTTCGTGACGCAGGTGGAAAGCCGCGAAACGATGCGCGCCATCGGCAAGCCGGGGTTCCGGGCGCCGCTGCACGGCACCGCGATGGGGCAGTCGATCCTGGCGGCGATGGCCGAGGACGACGTGCTGCAGTACTTGCGCACCTATGGCCTGCCGAAGCTGACCAACAACACGATCGCGCGCGCATCGCGACTGCACGAGACGCTCGGCGAAGTACGTCGCGCGGGCCATGCGATCGATGACGAGCAAAACGCGGTCGGCCTGCGGTGCATCGCCGCCGCGATCCGCGACGAGCATGGCCAGCCTTTCGGCGCGATCTCGCTCGTCGGGCCGACGCAGCGCATCAAGAGTATCGATTTCGCGCGGCTCGGCGCCACGGTCCGCGCCGCTGCCGACGAGATCACTTCGGCCTACGGCGGCCGCTTCTAGGGGCCCTTCCCCCCGGTCTTCCACCGGCGCGCAGCGCCAAGTCCTTGATTCAGAAGAGATTTCGCACGTGTTCCCACGCAGCGGAATAGTCCGCTGCGCGGCGCTGCGGCGGGATTCAATGGCACATCTTTTCCGAAGTGCCCCCGCCAACCCTCTCTTCTCTCCAGGAGTCTTCATGCTTTTTTATCCGCGCCTCAAATCCATTGCCACGGTCGCCGTGGCACTGATGCTCGCGCTGCCCGCCGCCCAGGCGCAGGACAGGATCAAGCTGAAAGCCGTCGGCCAGCCGCTGGCAACTGGGCTAATCCAGAAGAACAAGGAGCAACCGTTCTTCGAGAATTTCGCCAGCAGGACCGGACTGCCGATCGACGTCGACTACAAGCCCATCGATACGCTGGGCATCAAGGACACCGAGCAGCTGCGCGTCATGAAGGCGGGGCTGTTCGACATCGTGTCGCTGCGCGTCTCGCAGAACTCCCGCGACGAGCCCACCATCCTGGGGCTCGACCTGGTGGGCGCGGCGCCGGACTACGCCACGGGCCGCAAGGTGGCCAAGGCCTACTTCGACACCGCGGATGCGCGCCTGCAGGCGCAGTTCGGCGTCAAGCTGCTCGGCGTCTGGCCTTTCGGCCCGCAGATCCTGTTCTGCAAGAAGCCGGTCGCCAAGCTCGCCGACATCAAGGGCATGAAGGTGCGCGTTTACGACCAGAACTTGGCCAAGTTCATCGAGATGGTGGGCGGCACGCCGGTGCCGGTGTCGTTCGCCGACACGCACCAGTCGCTGTCGCTCGGCGTGGTCGATTGCGCGATCACCGGGCCGAGCTCGGCCAACTCGGCGGGTTGGCCCGAAGTGACGACGCACCAGATGGCGATTGGCTTCCAGATGGCGCTCAATGGCTACGGCATGACCTTGAAGTCGTGGAACGCGCTGGCGCCCGACCAGCAGGCGAAGCTCAAGAAGGCTTTCGACACCCTGACCGACGACGTTTGGAAGTACTCCGAGGAGCTCTTCCAGGACGCCCTGAACTGCAATGCGGGCAAGGACCCCTGCACCACCGGCAAGAAGTTCAACCTCGTCAACGTGCCGGTCACGCCGGCTGACATCGAGCTGGTGCGCAGCGCCGTGAACAAGGTGTCGTTGCCGGTGTGGGCCGAGGTGTGCGACAAGTCCAACCCCACCTGCTCGAAGACCTGGCAGGCGACGGTGGCACCGGTGCTGGGGCTGAAATGAACAGCCGCACCATGACGAGCGAGCGGCAGCCCGTTGCAGCGCCCAGCGGCAAGGTCGCGCCTGCCGGACATGTCGACTTCAAGGCGCGCATGGAGACGGTGCTGGCCACCGCGTTCGGCGCAATCTTCCTGGGCCTGGCGGTGATCGTCACCATCGAGACCCTTTCGCGGAAGTTGTTCAACATTTCGCTGCAAGGGGCCGATGAGCTGGGCGGCTATGCGCTGGCCGTGGGTTCGACCATCGCCTTCAGCCTGGCCCTGCTGGGGCGCAACCACATCCGCGTCGACGTCTTCCACGAGAAGTTCCCGTTGCGCGTGCAGGCGCTGCTGAACTGGATCTCGATCGTCTCGCTGGCGGCCTTGGCCCTGTTCATCGCCTGGGTGGCGTTCAAGGTGATCCAGGACACGATGGCCTACCGCAGTACCGCGCAGACGCCCTGGGCGACGCCGCTCATCATCCCCCAGGGCGTCTGGTACGCGGGGCTGGTGATCTTCGCGCTGGTGGCCTGCGCCCTGGCGTGGCGTGCGACGCGGCTGCTGCTGCGCGGCGACATCGCCACGCTCAACAGCGACTTCCATCCGAAGAGCGCGAAGGAAGAGCTGAAGGAGGAACTCGACGACCTCAAGGTGCGCCAGGCGGCCGAAGGAGCGGCAGCATGAACATCGCACTGATCGGACTCGCGTTCCTCTCGATGCTCGCCCTGATGCTGGCGGGCATGCCGATCGCCGTGTCGATGGCGGCGGTCGGAATCATCGGCGGCATCGCCGCCTACGGCGTCCCCTTCATGGACTCGATCGCGCCGGTGGTGTGGGGCGTGCAGAACGAAGCCCTGCTGACCTCAGTGCCGCTGTTCGTGCTGCTCGGCGAACTGTTGCTGCGCTCCGGCATCGCGGACCGCATGTACATCGCATTGTCGGCCTGGCTCGGGCGCCTGCCGGGTGGGCTGCTGCACACCAATATCGGCAGTTGCGCGCTGTTCGCGGCAACCTCCGGCTCGTCGGTTGCCACCGCGGCCACGGTCGGCACGGTGGCATTGCCCTCGCTGCAGAAGCGCGGCTACCCGATGCGCGCCTCACTCGGCAGCCTGGCGGCCGGCGGCACGCTCGGCATCCTGATTCCGCCGAGCGTGAACATGATCGTCTACGGGTCGCTCACCAACAACTCGATCGGCAAGCTGTTCATCGCCGGCATCATTCCGGGCCTTCTGCTCACGCTGTGCTTCATGCTCTGGATCGCGATCTCGAGCCTGGCCAGCGGCAATGCGATGCGCGAGCCGAAAGTGCCGCTCGACCAGCGGCTGCGCGTGCTCGTGCACCTGATCCCGCCGATGGTGGTGTTCGGCATCGTGATGGGGAGCCTGTATTTCGGCATCGCCACCGCGGCGGAGAGCGCTGCGCTCGGCGTGATGGCGGCGCTCGGCTTCGTCTGGCATTCGGGCAAGCTGAACTGGGAGCTGCTGCGCAACTGCTTCGTCTCGACGGCGCGCGTGAGCGGCATGATCCTGCTGATCGTCGCGGCGGCCTTCATCCTCAACCTGACGGTGAGCCTCACCGGCGTCGCCGAGGCGATGACGAAGTGGGTCGCGGGCCTGGGCCTGTCGGCCACCGGCCTGATCCTGGCGCTGATCGTCTTCTACCTGATCCTGGGCATGTTCATGGACGTGCTGTCGATGCAGGTCGCGACGATCCCGATCACCTACCCGATCGCGACCGCGATCGGCGTCGACCCGATCTGGTTCGGCATCTTCATCGTGCTGATGTGCGAGCTGGGACTGATCACGCCGCCGGTGGGCATGAACCTGTTCGTCGTGCACGGCATCCGTCCGGACAAGGGCGGCATCGAGGACGCGATCTACGGGGCCTTGCCCTATGCGCTGATCATGATCTTGTTCACGCTGCTGCTGATGGCCGTGCCGCAGCTGGTGACCTGGCTGCCGGCGCACATGTGAGGCCACGATGAACAATCCGCTCTGGCAACTCACGGCGACGCAGCTCGTGGCCGGCTTTCGCGATGCGTCGTTCACGCCGACCGAGGCGCTTCGGGCCTGCATGGCGCGCAGCGCCGAAGTCAACCCGCGGCTCAACGCGCTCATCACGCTCGACGGCGAAGGGGCGGCGCACGCCGCCGAGCAAAGCACTGCACGCTGGCGCCAAGGCCGGGCGCTTGGCGCGCTCGACGGGGTTCCCGTCACCATCAAGGACAACCTGCAGGTGCGGGGCCTGCCGACCCACTGGGGCAGTCGTGCCCTCGGCGGACTCACCGCCGTCCAGGACGAGCTTCCGGTCGCCAGGCTGCGCGAAGGTGGAGCCGTGATCTTCGGCAAGACCAACGTGCCCGAGTTCACGATGCAGGGCTACACCGACAATCCGGTGTTCGGCCCCACGGGCAATCCGTGGAACCCTGCGCTCACGCCGGGCGGCTCATCGGGTGGGGCGGTGGCGCTGGTGGCCGCGGGCGGATGTCCGATCGCGCTGGGCACCGACGGCGGCGGCTCGATCCGCAGGCCCGCCTCGCACACCAACCTGGTCGGCTTCAAGCCTTCCCGGGGGCGGGTGCCGCGCGGCGGCGGGTTGCCGCCGATCTTTCTCGACTTCGAGGTGGCAGGGCCGATTGCGCGCAGCGTGGCCGACGTCGAGGCGGTGATGCAGGTGATCGGACGCGGCGCGATGGAGCAGCGCAGTTCGCCGGGCGCGCGCATTCTCTTCATACCGCGCTTCGGCGATCACCCCGTCGATCCGCAGATCGCGGCATTGACCGCGGCGGCGGCTCGGCAGATCTCCGCGCTGGGCCACGCGCTCACGACGGTGCAAGACTTCGACATGGTCGAGGCGGTCAATGCACGCTGGCCGCTGCTGGCGCAGGTGGGCCTGGCCTGGCTCGTAGCGCACCCGCAGGAACTGTCCGGCCGGCCCTTTGATTCTTCGCTGTTCGGCCCGGTGATGCAGGCGAATGCCGAAGCCGGCCGCAAGGCCGCCGCTTCCGATCTGTTCGACCTGCTGTTCGAAGCGGAGCGGCTGCGCAACGCGCTGTCGCGCCTGTTCGACCAATACGACTTCCTGTTGACGCCGGCGGCGGCTGCGCTGCCGTGGCCGGTAAATCAAACGCATCCGTCGCGCATCGACGGGCGCGAGGTCGGCCCGCGCGGGCATGCGGTGTTCGCGGGCTTCGCCAACGCAGTCGGCCTGCCGGCCATTGCGCTGCCCTGCGGCTTCGCGGACGGCATGCCGGTCGGCATGCAGCTCGTGGCCCGCGAAGGCGCGGACGACGCGCTGCTCGCGCTGGCCCGCTCGATCGAGGAAGCCCATCCATGGCAGCGCTTCCCCGTGCTTTGACGGCGTCGGCAGCCGTGCCGGCCGAGCTCACGCCGGTTGCTGCTGCGCAGGCCTTGTGCCGTGCGCGGCGCGACGGTCGGCGTGTGCCGTCGACGCTGCTTCCATCGCGCGGCCGCGACGAGGCCTATGCGATCCAGGATGCGACGCTGGCGGCGATCGGGCCGATCGGGGGCTGGAAGGTCGGCGCCAGCGGCCCCGGCCAGGAGCCGATCTGCGCCCCGCTGCCGGCCGAGGGGCTGGTTCCCAACGGGGCGGTGCTCCAGGGCTCCGCGTGGCGTCTGCGCGGTGCCGCAGCCGAGGTCGCCTTCCGGTTGGGGTCCGACCTGCCGCCGCGCGCCAGGCCCTACACGCGCGACGAGGTCGCGCAGGCGATCGCTTCGGTGCTGCCCGCGATCGAGGTGGTGGAGACCCGCCTGGCCGATTGGCTCGATGCGGACCCGGCGGCGCTGCTTGCTGATCTGCTGTGCCATGGCGGACTCGTGCTCGGCGAGCCCGAGGCTTTCGAGCCCGCGTGGTTCGACCTGAAGCGGACCGAGGTCGTGATGCGCTTCGACGAGCAGGTCGTCGCCCACACGGTCGGCGAGCACACCCATCCCGACGTGGGCGGGCTGCTGGTGTGGCTTGCCAACCATTGCATGGCGCGCGGCGCGGGTCTCAAGGCCGGCCAGGTGGTCACGACCGGTTCGTGTACCGGAATGCTGTTCGCATCGCAAGGTACCGCCGTGCACACGGAAGTGGCCGACCTGGCGCCGCTGAGCGCCTTCTTCTGAGCTTTTCGTAAACCGACAACAGGAAACCGATATGTCCTTGTCAAGGATCGATGCAGTCGCCGAAGCGCTGCTTCGTGCGCGCCGCGACCACTGCGTGCTCCCTGCCGCCCCGCTGGCCGACGCTCTTGGCAACGCCGGCGACGCTTATGCGGTGCAGCAGCGGGTGGCTGCCAGGTGCGACTGGTACGCGAGCTCGCCGCCGCAGTACTGGAAGGCGGGCGGGCCGTCGCGCGACGCGCTGCTGACCTGCGCGCCGCTGCCGCCAGGCGGTGTCTGGTCCAGCCCGGCGCGCGCCGCTCACTGGCCGTTCCACCTGCGCGGCATCGAGGCCGAAGTGGCCTTGCGGCTCGGACGGGAGGTCGATGAAGGGCTCGCATCGACGCTCGATATCGACAGTGCGCGTGCCCTGGTCGATGCGATGGCCGTCTCGATCGAAATCGTCGATTCGCGTTGGCAGGAGGGCCTCGAGGCGCCTGCGCTGTGCAAGCTGGCCGACCTGCAATCGCACGGTGCGCTGGTGCTGGGCGACTGGGTTCCGTTCGCCGGGCGCGACTGGAGCGCGCAGGCCTGCGAGGTGCGCATCGGCACGCAGGCGCCGGTCGAGCGCCGCGGCACCCACTCGCTCGGCGACCCTGCGCAGGTGCTGCCGGCGTGGCTGCGTCACGCCACGCGCCATGGCGAGCGCGTCGTGGCCGGCACGGTGGTGACCACCGGCACGTGGGTGGGCATTCTGAAGGCGGCCGGAGGCGACCTCGTCAGCGTTGAATTTCCGGGCATCGGCCGTGCGTCGGTGCAGTTGTAGAACCTTGAAGAAGACAAAGGACTGAGACAGACATGATCGCACTCGACAATCATTCCAGCGGCCGGCATTTCCTGCAGATCCCGGGCCCGAGCCCCGTGCCCGACCGCATCCTTCGGGCGATCAGCCTGCCGACCATCGACCATCGCGGGCCCGAGTTCGCAACCCTCGGCAAGAAGGTGATCGGCGGGCTGCAGCAGGTGTTTCAGACGCGCCATCCGGTGGTCGTCTACCCAGCGTCGGGCACCGGCGCGTGGGAGGCCGCGCTGGTCAACGTGATGAGTCCCGGCGACAGCGTGTTGATGTTCGAGACCGGCCACTTCGCGTCGCTGTGGCAGAAGATGGCGCAAAGGCTGGGTCTGGAGCCCGAGTTCCTGGCGTTGCCGGGCATCGACGAGACCGGCCTGCCGCGGAGCTGGCGCCATGGCGTGCAGGCCGACCTGATCGAGGAGCGCCTGCGCAAGGACAGCGCGCATCGCATCAAGGCCGTGTGCGTCGTGCACAACGAGACCTCCACGGGCGTCACCTCCGACATCGCCGCCGTGCGCCGCGCGATCGACGCGGCGGGCCATCCGGCGCTGTTGATGGTCGACACCATATCCGGCCTGGCCAGTGCCGACTACCGCCACGACGCGTGGGGTGTCGACGTCACCATCAGCGGCTCGCAGAAGGGCCTGATGCTGCCGCCGGGCATCAGTTTCAACGCGCTGTCGCCCAAGGCGATCGAGGTCGGCAGGACGGCTCGCCTGCCCAAGGCCTTCTGGGCCTGGGACGAGATCGTCGAGATGAACAAGGGCGGCTACTGGCCTTACACGCCCAGCACGAACCTGCTCTACGGACTCAGCGAAGCGCTCGACATGCTGCTCGAGCAAGGCCTGCCAGCGGTGTTCGAGCGCCACCAGCGCTGGGGCGAGGGCGTTCGTACCGCGGTGCGTGCCTGGGGACTGCCGACGCAATGCGCGGACGAGCGGGTTCATTCGCCGGTGCTGACCGGCGTCATCACGCCGCGAGGGGTCGATGCCGATGCGCTGCGCAAGCTGATCCACGAGCGTTTCGATCTCTCGCTCGGCGCCGGGCTGGGCAAACTGAAAGGCCGCATGTTCCGCATCGGCCACCTGGGCGACTGCAACGACCTGACGCTGATGGCCGCCCTGACGGGGGTCGAGATGGGCCTGAAGCTGGCAGGGGTGCCGCTGGCCGGCAGCGGCGTGCTGGCCGCCATGGCGTACTTTGCGGAAACGCCTGCCGCGAAGGCGGGGTGAGTCCTGTGGGGCAGGCGGACTTCCTAGGTGTTTTCACTAACGTCGACAGTGATTGTCAACATCGATGTTGACATGAAATTCGACAGAACCTAAAGTCCGCCCACAGCCTCGGTGGTGCATTGGTCAAACCCGCCCCGACTCGCGGCTGCAAGCTCGCCAGCATGCCGGGTGCGTCCCTGCAGGCTGGCACCCCGCCACGCAAGGAGACAAACCGATGCAACCCACCATGACGGCCGACGCGACAGCGACAGCGATCGCCGCAGCACCTGACACCGCACTCCAGCCCTCGAAGGTTCGCTGGAAGATCTTCCTGATGATGTTGTTCCTCATCTCGATCAACTACATCGATCGGGCGTCGCTGTCCGTGGCCATGCCGCTGATCGCCAAGGAGTTCGACATCGGACCGGCCGTGCAGGGCCTGCTGCTCAGTTCATTCTTCTGGACCTATGCGCTCATGCAGATTCCGGGCGGCATGCTGGCCGACCGTTTCGGTCCCCGAGTCGTCATTGCCGGCGCGACGCTCGGCTGGGGCTTCTTCCAGGCCATCGCCGCCTTCTGCACGGGCTGGGTCCCTCTGCTGCTGACCCGCCTTGGCCTGGGTGCCGCGGAGGCGCCGATCTATCCGGCGGGCGGCAAGCTCAACGGCATCTGGATGACGCAGAACGAGCGCGGCCGCGGCGCGACTCTGCTCGATGGCGGCGCGCCTCTGGGCGCCGCACTGGGCGCGATCCTGATCTCGGGCCTCATCGCGGTGCTCGGCTCGTGGCGCCTGGCCTTCGTGATTGCAGGGGTCGGCACCGTCGTCGCCGGGCTGTTCGCCTGGAGCTACATCCGCAACCATCCGCGCCAGCATCCCGGCGTCAACGAGGCGGAAGCCAGGTACATCGAGGCCAGCCATGCCCAGGACGCCGCCAGCGAGCCGCAAGGCGCCAGCGGCCGTCTGCTCGACTTCCTGCGCTTCCGTTCGGTCTGGGGCATGTTCTTCGGCTGGATGTGCTTCAACGCGCTCTTCTACGGCCTGCTCACGTGGATGCCGAACTACCTGTCCAAGGTCCATGGCTTCGACATCAAGCAGATGGGCGGGGCGGTGTTCATCATGTTCTTCTCGGGCTTCGTCGGCGAGATGTTCGGCGGATGGCTGGCCGACAAGTGGAAGGCCGCGGGCGCCTCGAACAGCAAGGTACTGCGCACGCTGTTCGGCATCTCCTCGGTGATCGCCACCATTGCGATCTACATGGTGTCGCAGATCACGAGCCCGGTCCTTGTCGTCATCCTGCTGTCGATCACACTGTTCTTCCTGCGCTGGTGCGGCCTGTTCTGGTGCGTGCCGTCGATCCTCGGTCGCCGGGCGCACGTCGGCTTCCTCGGCGGCACGATGAACCTGGGCGGCAACGTCGCGGGCATCGGCGTGCCGATCGTGGTCGGCTTGATCGTGCAGGCGACCGGCTCCTACTTCATGGCGCTGATGCTCTTCGCCGCGGCGGGTGCAGGCTTGTTCGTCTGCTCGACGCTGTTGATCGACTACAGCAAGAAGCTGCCCGTCTAGTTCACTTTCCAGGTCTGCGACATGTCCCAGCAAAAACGCATCGGCGTCCTGACGCCTTCCTCCAACACGGCGCTCGAGCCGCTGACCAGCGCCATGGTCGCCGGCGTGCCGGGTGTCTCGGCGCACTTCTCGCGATTCCGCGTCACCGAGATCTCGATGGGCGAGAAATCGCAGGGCCAGTTCGACGAGCGCGCGATCCTGGATGCCGCCAGCCTGCTCGCCGATGCGAAGGTCGACGTGATCTGCTGGAGCGGCACCTCGGCGAGCTGGCTCGGCTTCGAGCGCGACCGCGCACTGTGCGCACGCATCACCGAGGTGACCGGCATTCCCGCCACCACCTCGGTGCTGGCGCTCAATGACCTGCTGGCTGCGCAGCGCGCACGCACGCTGGGCCTGGTGTCGCCCTACGTCGAGGACGTTCAACGGCGCATCGTCGCCAACTACGCGGCGCTCGACATCGAGTGCGTCGCCGAACGGCACCTCGACCTCACGGTGAACTTCTCCTTCGCCGAGGTCGCACCCGATACCTTGCGCAGGATAATTCGCGAGGTGGCGCAGCACAAGCCCGACGCCATCACCGTGATGTGCACCAACCTGCACGGTGCGCCGCTGGTCGAGGAGATGGAGCGCGAGCTGGGTATCCCGATCTACGATTCGGTGGCGACCGTGGTCTGGAAGGCGCTGAAGATCACCGGCGTCGACACGCGCGGCGTCAAGGGCTGGGGAGGCCTGTTCTCATGAGCACCAAGGGTCTTGATCTCGTCGTGCGCAATGCGCGCGTGGCCACGGCCAGCGACACCTTCGATGCCGACATCGGCATCGTCGACGGCCGCATCGTGCAACTCGGCATGGGCTTGCCTGCCGGCGTCCGCGAAATCGATGCGGCCGGCGCCTTCGTCACGCCGGGTGGCGTCGACGCGCACTGCCATCTCGACCAGCCCATGGAGGCACCGGTGCGGATGGCCGACGATTTCGACACCGGCACCCGTGCCGCTGCCTGCGGCGGCACGACCACGGTGATCCCGTTCGCCGCGCAGCAAAAAGGCCAGTCGCTGCGCGCCGCGGTGCGCGACTACCACGAGCGCGCCGAAGGCCGCGCGCACGTCGATCACGCCTTCCACCTGATCGTCAGCGATCCGACCGAAGAGGTGCTGAAGAACGAACTGCCGCAGCTGATCGCCGAGGGCTACACCTCGTTCAAGATCTACATGACCTACAACGATCTCAAGCTCGACGACGGCCAGATCCTGGACGTGCTCGAAGTGGCGCGGCGCCACGACGCGATGGCGATGATCCACGCCGAGAACGCCGACTGCATCGAATGGCTGACCAAGCGCCTGGAGGCCAGGGGCCGCACGGCGCCGCGCTTCCACGCGCATTCGCGGCCGATGCTGGTCGAGCGCGAGGCGACGCATCGCGCCATCGCCTTGTCGGAGCTCGTCGACGTCCCGATCATGATCGTCCACGTGTCGGGCAAGGAAGCCGTCGAGCAGATCCGCTGGGCGCGCGCGCACGGCCTGCACGTGTTCGCGGAGACCTGTCCGCAGTACCTGTTCCTGACCGCCGAGGACCTTGGCATCGACGACAGCTATGGCGGCGCACGCTGCGTGTGCAGCCCGCCGCCGCGCAACAAGGACAACCAGCAAGTCATCTGGAACGGCCTGGCCGACGGCTTGTTCACGATCTTCTCGTCCGACCACGCGCCGTTCCGCTACGACGCGCCGGAAGGCAAGAAGCCGGGCGGCCAGGAGGTCGGGTTCCGCCACATTCCCAACGGCATCCCGGGCATCGAGACGCGGCTGCCGCTGCTGTTCTCGCACGGCGTGCTCGACGGCCGCATCACCATCAACCGCTTCGTCGAGCTGACGTCGACCAACCCTGCCAAGGCCTACGGCCTGCATCCGCGCAAGGGCACCATCGCGATCGGTGCCGATGCCGACCTCGTGGTCTGGGGCGCGACGCCGCGCCAAGTGCGCAATGCCGATCTTCACCACGCGGTGGACTACACGCCCTACGAGGGCATCGAGGTGAAGGCATGGCCGGCGCTGACGATCGCGCGCGGCGAGGTGGTGTGGGACGGCCAAACCTTCCATCCGCGCGCCGGCCGCGGCCAGTTCCTGAAGCGCGGCAGGCCGAGCCTGCTGCCGGCCGCGCGCCCGGTCCCCTAAAGCCACGCAGTCATCGAGGCCTGCCATGAACCTGCTGCTGATCAACCCCAACACCTCCCAGAGCGTTTCCGACCTGATCGAGGCAGAGGCGCGCCGCGCCGCTGCGCCGGACACCCGCATCAAAGTACTCACCGCGCCCTTCGGCGTCGCCTACATCGAGACGCGCTTCGAATCGCTGATCGGCGCCTATGCCACCGCCACGCTGGCCGCCGAGCACTGCGACCAGCACGACGCCATCGTCGTCGCCGCCTTCGGCGATCCGGGCATCGACGGGCTGCGCGAAGTGCTCGACATCCCGGTGGTCGGGATGACCGAGGCGGCGTTGATGAGCGCCTGCCTGCTCGGCAAGCGCTTCTCGATCGTGGCGATCTCGCACCGGATCACCGCCTGGTATCGCGAATGCGTCCGTGCCAACGGCCTCAGCGACCGATTGGCGAGCATCCGCAACCTGGACAACCCGTTGAAGGACATCGGGCGGGTCCAGGAGGACCACAGCGCGCGGCTGGAAGCGCTGTGCCTGTCGGCCGTGCAGGACGACGGTGCGGACGTGATCATCATTGCCGGTGCGCCGCTGGCGGGGCTGGCGCGGTCGATCCGGGACCGTATTCCCGTGCCGGTGGTCGATGGCGTGTCAAGCGCCGTGTGCCACGCCCAGACCCTGGTGTCGCTGAGCACGCTGCCCGCGCGCCAGGGCAGCTTCGCGCCGCCGCCGATCAAGCCGAACCATGGGTTGCCCGAGGGCATCGCACGGCTGCTCGCCCGAGACCGAACGCAGAGATGAACCTTCGGCGACAGGATGGGTCCCAAGGTCCGAAGTCCGTCGTTAAGATCGCAAGGCATGGCAAAGAAACAGATTTCTCCCAATGAAGCGAGCGCTCCGGGCCGCGAGCAGAGCGTCGAGGCCATCGCCGAGAAGATTTCCACGGCGATCCTCGAACATCGGCTGGCGCCGGGCACCAAGCTCGGCGAAGACCGGCTGGCCACCATCTTCGGCACCAGCCGCGCCAAGGTGCGCGAGGTGCTGGCCCGCCTGGCCCATGAGCAGATCGTCGAACTGGTGCCGCAGCGCGGTGCGCACGTCGCCAAGCCGTCGATCGAACAGGCGCGGGACGTCTTCGAGGCGCGCCGCCTGATCGAACCCGGCGTGCTGCGCCGGCTGATCGGCACGATGGACGACTTCAAGATGCAGCGCCTGCGCCGGCATCTCGAACTCGAGGCCGACGCCCGTCAGCGCAACGATGCGCGCGCCGTGGTGCGCCTGTCGGGCGAATTCCACCTGCTGCTGGCCGAGCTGGCGGGCAACTCGGCGCTGGCGCGCACCATGCGCGAGCTGTCGACCCTGACCTGCCTGATCATCTCGCTGTACGACGCGCCCACCGCCACCAGCTGCCGCGCCGACGAGCATGAGGAGATCGTTGAGGCCATCAAGCGAAACGACGTCCGGCGCGCCGAGACGCTCATGCTCCACCACCTCGAACACATCCAGGAAAGTCTCAAGCTCGACGCCGGCACCGACGAGGCCGACCTCGAGAGCATTCTGGGATAGGGGCCGCCTGGGCGGCTGCTTGCAGGCCGTCGCCGCCGCGTTCAGCCGGGCCGGCTCTCAACCGGACTGGCGAAGTACAAGACGCGGCTCGGCCAGAAAGGTTTGACGAGCGCGGTCGGGCGTCTGAATGCGATCCAGGAGGATCGCCGCTGCGTGCTCGCCCAACTCGCCGGGACGAATGTCGATCGTGCTGAGCGGAGGGTTGGAATGCGCCGCATCCTGGACATTGTCAAAACCCATCAAGCCGAAATCCTCGCCGGCGTGCATGCCCTTCTCACCGAGTGCAGACATGGCGCCAAAAGCAACCACGTCGTTGTAGCAGATGGCTGCGGTCGGTCGCGGCTTCGTGTCCAGCAGGGTGTTCATGGATTCGTACCCGCCTTGCCGCGTCGGATGCGCCGGGACCAGCAGTTCCTCGTCGAACGCAAGCTTGCGTTCGGCCAGCGCCGCCCTGAATCCCTTCAGGCGCTGTTCGAGCACAACGCCGGTGCGACCTCCGAGGAATCCGATACGGGTGTGCCCCGAATCGAGAAGGTGCCTGGTGGCCGCGTAGATGCCTCTTTCATTGTCGGCACCCGCGAAATCGTAGGCGCCGGGACCCAAGGTGCGGACCATCACGACCATCGGCATGCCCCACGACGCCACTTCTTTAGTCAAGCTGCGCGGCGTTCCGTAAGCCGGGCACAGCACAAGGCCGGCAGCCCCTTGCTCCCTCATCGTGCGCAAGACCTGGTTCTGCCGGACCACGTCCTCGCTGGTGTGGGCCATCAACACGATGTATCCCGCCTCGACCAGCTTTCGCTCGACACCGATCAGGATCTCGGCGAAGAAGGGATTGGTGAGGTCGTTGACGATCACGCCGATCGTCTTGGAGGCGCCGCCACGCAATTCGCCGGCTCGGCTGTTGTACACATAGCCGAGCTTGCGCGCTGCTTCGCGAACCCGTCCAGCCGTCTCGGCCGGAATGAGGGGGCTGTGTTTGAGGACGAGCGATACGGTTGACTTGGAAACGTTTGCCTCTGCCGCGACATCGAGGATCGTGACCGAACGGGGCATGGATGGTTTGCGCATGGTTGATTGACTGTTTCCCCGACTCTACGACGAGACCTTGCCGCCCGCCGCCCGCAGCAGCCGGGCTCTTCCAAGGCATGGGTGTTTTCCCTAGCACCCGTTGACGCTGCTATTGGAACGATCCAATAATCCATTCAACCGTTCCAATGAAGCAATCGGAGGCGTCTATCGTGAGGGGTATCTCAATTTCAGTGACATCGCTGGCCGTGCCCTCCAGCCGGTCGAGGCGCTCGCCGTGACATACAACTTTGAGTTCGCCACTGTCGTGGCTGCATGGCCGCTGCTTCTGAAGGGCACCTGGATGACGATCCAGCTGTCACTGATCGCCACCGTCCTGGGGCTGGTCGTGGCCATCGTGTGCGCCTGGGCCAAGACCTCCGGACCGACCCCGGTTCGCATCGTGGTCAATGTCTATATCGAGCTGATCCGCAACACGCCATTTCTGGTTCAACTCTTCTTTTTCTTCTTCGCGCTTCCGGCGATCGGGTTGCGCTGGTCGCCGCATACGGCGGCGCTGACCGCGATGGTCGTGAACCTGGGCGCCTATGCGACCGAGATCATCCGCGCCGGCATCGAGTCGATTCCCAAGGGACAAATCGAAGCAGGGCTCGCCCTCAATCTGAAGCCGCATCAGATCTTCCGGCTCGTCGTGCTCAAGCCGGCTTTGCGTGCCATCTTTCCTGCGCTGTCGAGCCAGTTCATCCTGCTGATGCTCACTTCGAGTGTGGTCTCCGTGATTTCCGCCGACGACCTCACGTCGGTCGCCGCGAACCTGCAGTCGCAGACATTTCGCAGTTTCGAGATCTACATCGTCGTCACGGCGATCTATCTGACGCTCGCACTGGCGTTCTCAATGATGTTCCGGATGATCCAGCGCCACTCGCTGTCCTATCCCGATCGACGCTGAACGGGGAAATCGACATGCGTACATTTGGTGGTGGTGATGTCTTGTTCATCCTGCAGGCAGCGCAGTGGACGGTGCTGCTCTCGCTGATTGCCTTCGTGGGTGGCGCCATCGGCGGCCTGATCGTTGCGCTGGCAAGGACTTCCGGCAATGCCACGCTGCAACTCGCCTCCACCGCGTTCACGCAGGTGTTCCAGGGCACGCCGCTGCTGATGCAATTGTTCCTGGTGTTCTTCGGCGCTCCGATACTTGGCCTCGAGGTCAGCCCTTGGTTTGCGGCCGGCGTCGCCCTTGTCCTAAACACGAGCGCGTTCCTCGGCGAGATCTGGCGCGGCTGTATCCAGGCCATTCCCAGAGGTCAATGGGAAGCCGCCGAGGCACTCGGCCTGCACTATGTCGCGCGCATGCGCCTGGTGGTGCTACCGCAGGCATGGAAGATCGCGCTGCCGCCTACGGTCGGCTATCTCGTCCAGGTCCTCAAGGGGACTTCTCTTGCCGCGATCATCGGCTTCGCCGAAATCACGCGCGCTGGACAAATCATCAACAACGCCACCTTCCAGCCGCTGATCGTCTTCAGCGTGGTGGGGGCGGTCTATTTCGCCTTGTGCTGGCCGCTCTCGTTGCTGGCAGGACGAATGGAGCAGCGCTTGAAACTCGCAGCCGCTCGATAGTCCCACGCCAATCCGCTTTCATCGAACCACAGATCAGGAGACATCATGTTCCATTCCTATGCACGCCGCCGCTTCATCACCTTCGCCACTGCCGCACTGTGCGGGGGTCTGCTGGGTTCCCTCGCAATGAATGCGACCGCGCAGACCGTGGATGAAATCAAGAAGAAGGGGACGGTGACGATCGGCATCCTGGTCGATTTCCCTCCCTACGGCACCGTGGACAGCTCGAATCAGCCGGACGGATACGACGTCGACGTGGCCAAACTGCTGGCGAAGGACTGGGGCGTCAAGCTCAATCTCGTGCCCGTGACCGGCCCGAACCGGATTCCGTTCCTGCTGACCAACAAGGTCGATCTGCTCATCGCGTCGTTCTCGCCGACGCCCGAGCGCGCCAAGCAGGTCCAATTCTCTCGGCCGCACAGCACCGCGACGATCGTGCTGTATGGCCAGAAGAAGCTCTCGATCAAGACCCCGGCCGACCTGAAGGGTGTGCGCGTGGCCGTTGCACGAGCGAGCACGCAAGACACTGCGCTGACCGCTGTCGCGCCCGAAGGCACTGATATCCGTCGCTTCGATGACGATGCGTCGGCGATGCAGGCGCTGCTCTCGGGGCAAGTCGATGCGTTGGGCTGCGCGACGACCATCGCGCAGCAAGTCGCCAAGCGGGTCGGGGACGTCTACGAGACCAAGCTGGTGCTGCGGCAACAGTACATGGCGCCGGCGATGCGCCTCGGGCAGCCCGACCTGATCAAGGGCGTTGATACCTTTGTGAGCACGTACGTGGACAACGGCGAACTGAACAAGCTCTACAAGAAATGGCTGCAGACGGACTTGCCGATGCTGCCGACCACGCCGATGCCGGTGGCAAACTGAAGCGGCGGGAACCCACCAATCGAATGGCAACCCCATGAGCACCGAACCCATCATCCGAATTGAGAAGGCCAACAAGTGGTTTGGGCAGTTCCAGGTCCTGACCGAAGTCGACCTGGAGGTCCGCGCTGGCGAGCGGATCGTCATTTGCGGGCCCTCAGGGTCGGGCAAGTCCACACTCATCCGCTGCATCAATCACCTGGAAAAGATCGAGAAGGGCCGCATCGTGGTGGACGGCATCGAACTCACCGGACATCAGCGAAGGAATGTGGATGCGGTTCGCCGTGAAGTTGGCATGGTGTTCCAGCAGTTCAACCTGTTCCCCCATCTGACCGTACTGCAAAACTGCACGCTGTCACCGATGCATTCGCGCGGCATTTCGCGCGACGAGGCCGAGGCGACTGCAATGAAGTACCTGGAACGGGTGCGGATTCCCGATCAGGCGTCCAAGTATCCAAGCCAGCTTTCCGGGGGGCAACAACAGCGCGTGGCGATCGCGCGGGCGCTGTGCATGAATCCGAAGATCATGCTGTTCGACGAGCCGACCTCCGCGCTGGATCCGGAGATGGTGAAGGAAGTGCTAGACACGATGATCGGCCTGGCGGACGACGGCATGACGATGCTCTGTGTGACCCACGAAATGGGCTTCGCGCGTCAAGTCGCAGACCGGGTCATCTTCATGGCCGAAGGCCGCGTGTTGGAAGAGGCACCCCCACAGGCCTTCTTTGGCCGCCCTCAGCATCCGACGCTGAAGGCCTTCCTCGGACAGATTCTCAGTGCGGCTGAGCAGCAGCCGGCACTGCACTGACTGCGCATCCGTAGTCAACGTCCCAACCCCTGGAGAGATCATGAAAATCCGACTTCCGCAATTCGATGGCGCTCTGATGAACTACACGGTCATCGGCGAGCCGGTTGCACCACAATCCACCGCGCCGGCATTCAACCGCACTGTCTATGCTGCCGCCCACGTCGTCGTCGATCCGTTCGCCACGGTGGATCCATGGGACGCGTCGCCGCGCGTCGACTGGGACACCACGCTTGCGTTTCGAGAGCACTTGTACCGCTTAGGCTTCAAGGTCGCTGAAGCAATGGACACGGCCCAGCGCGGCATGGGGGTCGATTGGCCTGTCGCTCGCGAACTGATTCAGCGCAGTTTGCGTCATGCGCGCACGGTCCCTGGGGCCGACCTGGCGTGCGGGGTCGGCACCGACCAACTCGCCGTCGGCACCGAGATCACGCTCGCCGACGTCGAGGCGGCCTATAGGGAGCAACTGTCGGTGGTCGAAGCCGAGGGCGGGCGCGCCATCCTCATGTGCAGCCGTGCGCTGGCCCGCTGCGCCAAGGGGCCGGAGGACTACCTGTCGCTTTATGGGCGTCTTCTGCGCGACACGTCGCAGCCCGTCATCCTCCACTGGCTCGGCGAGATGTTCGACCCGGCGCTGCGCGGCTATTGGGGCAGCGGAGATCTGGCCAGCGCGCTGGACACGGTGGCGGCGTTGATTCGTGACAACGCGAAACATGTCGATGGCATCAAGGTCTCGTTGCTGGACGCAAAGTGGGAGATCGAGCTTCGTCGCCGGCTGCCCGAGGGCATCAAGATGTATACCGGCGACGACTTTAACTACGCCGAACTGATCGCGGGCGATGCCTCCGGCTATTCGCACGGGCTGCTCGGAATCTTCGATCCCATCGCGCCGGTCGCGGCCGTTGCGCTCGGTGAACTCGGCAAGGGCAAACCCGAACGCTTCCGTGCCCTCCTTGATCCCACCGTGGCGCTGTCGCGCGAGATCTTCCGCGCGCCAACGCGACACTATAAGGCGGGCGTCGTGTTCCTGGCTTGGCTCAACGGCCATCAGCAGCACTTCTCGATGGCCGGTGGCGCGCAATCCGCGCGTGGTGCCGTGCACTTTGCCAAGGTGTTCGAGTTGGCCGACCAGAGCGGCGTACTTGCCGACCCCGAGTTGGCCTGCCAGCGCATGAAGTCCTATCTTGAGGTCGCATGTGGCGTGAACTGACGCGGCGCCGTCGGGCCCCCGGCGCCTAGCCGGACTGCCTCAGCACCAATTGGGGTTGCGTCAGGAATGTCTGGCGGGCCCGACCCGGGACCCGGATGCGCTCGAGGGGGATCTCCGCAGCGTGAGCGCCCAGTTCCGCGGTGCGGACGTCGACCGTACTCAGGGGAGGATTCGAGTGCGCCGCGTCCTGGACGTTGTCGAATCCCATCAGGGCGAAGTCGACGCCGGCCCGCATGCCTCGTTCGCCCAGCGCCGAGAGCGCACCAAAGGCGACGACGTCGTTGTAGCAAATCGCTGCGGTCGGCCGCGGCGTCCTGTCGAGCAAGGCATTCATCGTCTCGTAGCCGCCTTGCCGGGTGGGCTTCGTCGCAACGAGCCAGTCGTCGTTGAATCGGACATCGCGCTCTGCCAATGCCGCCCGGATGCCCTTCAGTCGCTGCTCGAGCACCACGCCCGTCAGGCCGCCGAGGAACCCGATCCGTCGGTGCCCCGCATCCTGCAGGTGCCTGGTGGCCGCATAGACGCCCCGCTCGTTGTCGGCGCCGGCGAAATCGTATCGACCGGGACCCACAGCGTGCGAATCATGACAACCAGGGGGCTCGACCAGGACTGCACTTCCTTGGGGAAGGTGCGGGGGGTCCATAGGCCGGGCACACCATGCCGGCTGCCCCCTGTTCGCGCATCGTGCGCATGACCTGTGCCTGCCGCTCCAGGTCCTCGTTGGGATGTGCCATCAGGACGACGTGGCCGGCCTCCACCAGCGTCCGCTCGACGGCGACGAGGATCTCCGCGAAGAAGGGGTTGGCGAGATCGTTGACGACGACGCCGATGGTCCTGGACGAGCGGCCGCGCAGCTCTCCGGCGCGTCGGTTGTAGACATAGCCAAGCTTGCGTGCCGCTGCCCGGACACGCTCGGCCGTCTCGACGGAAATCAGCGGGCTCGCCTTGAGGACCAGCGAAACGGTCGACTTGGAGACGTTCGCGGCTGCCGCGACGTCGAGGATCGTGATCGCCCTGGATGACTCTGATCTGTCCATGATTTAGGTGTTTTCCCTTGCTCGGCACGCAATGGGCTTGATCTTTTACTGGAACGTTCCAATAATCCATTCAACCGTTCCAATGAATGTAAGCGCAATGGAGGCAAGAGTGGAAAACAAAACGCAGACTGGCTGGGGCCTGATCGGTGCCAGCACCATCGCCGCCGAGCACATGATGGATGCGATTCGCGTGCAGCCGGGACACGAGGTCGTCGCCGTGATGAGCAGCAGTTCCGAGCGTGCGAGGGCTTTTGCGACACAGCACGGAATTGCCGGCGCCTACGATGCCGTGGCGTCTTTGCTCGCGGATCCGGCCGTGCAAGTCGTGTATGTCAGCACGACCAACGAACTGCATGCCGAGCAGGTCATTGCGGCTGCCGCGGCGGGCAAGCATGTGCTGTGCGAGAAGCCGCTTGCGCTGAAGCTCGACGATGCGCTGCGGATGGTCCGGGCCTGCGCGGCGGCGGGAGTCGTCATGGCGACCAACCATCACCTGAGAAACGCGGCCACTCACCGCAAGCTGCGGGAGCTGGTCCAGGGAGGCGCCATCGGTCGACCGCTGTTCGCACGGGTCTTCCATGCGGTCTACCTGCCCGTGCACCTGCAGGGATGGCGCATCGACAAGCCGTCCGCAGGCGGTGGGGTCATCCTCGACATCGCGGTGCATGACGCAGACACCTTGAGGTTCATCCTCGACGCCGAACCGACCGAAGCCGTCGGCATGTCGCAATCCGCCGCCCTGGCGCGCGAAGGCCTCGAAGACGGCGCGATGGCTGTTCTGCGTTTCGACAACGGCGTCCTCGCGCAACTGCACGATGCCTTCACCACGCCCTTTGCCGGAACAGGCATCGAGATCCACGGCGACAAGGGCTCCCTCTTCGGGCGCAACGTGATGACGCAACGCGCGGTGGGCGAAGTGCTGCTGCGCGACGCGCAAGGCGAGCGCGCCATCGAAGTCCAGCACGAAAGCCTGTACGCCCGCGGGGTCGCTCGCTTTTGCGCCGCGGTCCGTGGCGAGGGAGAACCGGCCGCCACCGCCGTCGACGGGCTTCGTTCCCTTGCCACCGCCCTGGCTATCGCCGAGGCCTGCCACACCGGGGGGACGGTTCGCGTCGCCCCCACTCAAGTCTAGGAGTTCCCATGAAGAAAGTGATCACCGCCGAACAAGCGGCCGCCCTGATTCGCACCGGAGACGTCGTCAGCATCAGTTCGTCGAGCGGCCTCGGCTGCCCCGACAAGGTATTGGCGGCGCTCGGCGCACGGTTCGACAAAGAAGGTCAACCGCGCGATCTGACGACGTTGAATCCGATCGCCGCCGGCGACATGTACGGCATCAAGGGCATCGACCACATCGCCAAGCCGGGGCTGCTGTCCCGCGTGCTGGCTGGGTCCTACCCCAGCGGTCCGTCCTCGTTGCCGATGCCGGCCATCTGGCACATGGTGGTCGACAACCAGATCGAGGCCTACAACATCCCGAGCGGCATCCTCTACGACATGCACCGCGACGCCGCAGCCAGGCGCCCCGGCGTGCTGACCAAGGTCGGGCTCGGAACCTTCGTCGATCCGGACCAGCAAGGCTGCGCTATGAACGCAGCGGCGGCGGCACATCCTGTTGTTCGCAAGGAGATGTTCGACGGTCAGGAGTGGCTCTACTTTCCCGCCATTGCGCCGCAGGTCGCCATCATCCGTGCCACCACCGCCGACGAGCATGGCAACCTGACCTACGAGCACGAGGGGGCCCTGCTGGGTGGCCTGGACCAGGCGCTCGCTGCACGGAACAACGGCGGCATCGTCATCGCCCAGGTCAAGCGGGTCGTGAAGGAGGGCAGCCTGCGCCCGCACGATGTGCACGTGCCGCGCAATCTGGTGGACTACATCGTGGTCGACCCGGACCAGTGGCAGACCACCCAGACGCCCTACGATCCGGCCATCAGTGGCGAGATCGCCCAGCCGCTCGCGACCTTCGAGCCGCAGACCTGGGGGCCCGAGAAAGTGATCTCGCGCCGCGCGGCCATGGAGCTTGCGCACGGCCACGCAGTGAATCTCGGCTTCGGCATCTCCGCCAATGTGCCGCGTGTCCTGCTGGAGGAAGGGCTGCACGGCGAGGTGACGTGGGCGATCGAACAGGGCGCGGTCGGCGGCATGCCTCTGCTCGGCTTCGCCTTCGGATGCGCATCGAACGCCGACGCGATCATGGCCTCGCCGAACCAGTTCACCTATTTCCAGGGCGGCGGCTTCGACGCGAGCTTGCTGTCGTTCCTGCAGGTCGATCGCAATGGGAGCGTGAATGTCTCCAAGCTGGGATCGAAGCCCTACCTGACCGCCGGTTGCGGCGGCTTGGTCGACATCACCTCCCACGCCAGGCGAATCGTGTTTTCTGGCTTCTTCACAGCCGGTGCCAAGCTCGAAGTGGGCGATGGCAAGCTGACGATCCTCCAGGAGGGCAAGACGCGGAAGTTCGTGGAGTCTGCCGAGCACATCACGTACAGCGGCGTGATCGGCCGCCAACGCGGACAACGAGTGACCTACGTGACGGAGCGCTGCGTGATCGACCTGGAGGATGACGCCCTGGTGGTGCGGGAGATTGCGCCAGGCATCGACCTCCAGCGCGACGTGCTGGACCAGGCAGACATCCCGTTGCGCGTCGCCGACGACCTTCGATTGATGGACGCCGCCTTGTTTCGCGAAGCGCCCTTCGGTCTGAAGCTCAAGGCAGCGGAGCTGCGTCGTGGCTGATTCCCTGATCCTTCTCGAGCGCGAGGGGTCCGTGGCGACGGTCACGTTGAATCGGCCGGCGAAACTGAATTCCCTGACGCCTTCGATGCTCGACGCGCTCGAGACCGCGGCGCGGGAGCTCGATGTCGATGCTGGCGTGCGGGTCGTGATC
>NZ_JBFUIU010000007.1:0-41713 GCF_056401695.1 Variovorax sp. P4_D9 | reverse complement strand
CGCCTGGCGCATCGGGATCGTTCTCGGCGCCGTCCAGGCCGAATGCCTGACGCTCAAGGCCCACGAGCACGCGCAGCGTCTCACCCATGTCCTTCATGGTCTTGGCGCGGCCGGGGAGGCTGATGATCCTCTGATAGAGGTCGTTGAGCTTGTCCTGGCCGTTGCCGCCGGGCCGGCGCAGGCGCTCGCCGAGCTCTTCCAGCAGGGCGGCGTTCTCGGGGCCAACCTGCAGTTCAAGCTCGTCCAAGAGCCGCATGAGGATCGTGCGACTGCGGTGGATGTCCTTGCGATGCGCCAGGCGGACAGTGACGAGTGCCTGCGCTCCGGCGTCGATGATCTGCTTCTCGGAAATGCTGGTACCGATGCGTACCTCGTTGCGTACCGCGTCCTTGCGTACCAGCGCTTCGGCCTTGGCCTGGATGCGTTCGGAGAGGTCGCGGGTCCAGTCGTCGCGCTTGGCGCGCTTGCGGATGGCGCCTTCGGTAAGGCGGTGCTCTTCGGCGATCTGGCGCAGGGTCTTGATGCCGGCGCGGTAGTCCAGCTCGATCGCTTCCCAGTCGGTGGTGCGCGCGGAAAAGCCCGCGGCCTCGGGTGAGACTGCGGGCTTGGTGCTCTTCTTTGGGGGGGCGGGCTTCATGCCCGTGGAGATTGACGCCATGGCCGGGAGTGTTCCCGCTGGCTCTCGATCGGGCGAACCCTAGAGGGGGTGCCGAAAGATGTCCCCAGTTTTGGGGAGATATGCGGCCCACAGCGGTCAGGAACAGGCGATACGCTTGAGGCCCAACGGCACAGAACGGCTGCGGAAGTTCGCCGCCGCCCTCCAGTTGACGAGGATTGGCTGCCTGACTGAATCTGAGTCAGACTTCACCGCGGCCCGCGGCCCGCGACGCCGTCGATGTTGTGAGGTAGGTCCACCCCGCGGGCGGCTGCCCGGCCGATCGTAGCTAGTTCGGCACCGGGCGCCGCCCACCTCCTCCGCAGGGCGCCAGGTCCAAAATGCGGGCGCCGGTGTAGATCCTGTGTAATCCAGCCGAGAAAACTACAAAATTGCAAAGAAGAGGCGGGAATGTGCCAAGCCCTGAAGTTGACAGATAGATCAACAAAATCAACAACTTGAGAAGTTCCGAGAACTCTCTGGAAGCGCCGCAACCAACATTGAAAATCCGCGTGTCGGTGGTTCGATTCCGCCCCAGGCCACCAGATATTCAAGCGCCCCAGGCGCCCGTTTCGGGTCCTGGGGCGTTTTGTTTATTGCGCTGATGCTCTTCACCGCTCGGGCGCTGTGCGACCGTCTCGACCCCATCGTGCGCAACAATGCGAGAACACCATGGAAACCAACCACCTCCATGAAGATGTGCCCGGCGGCGTGCCCCTCAAGATGTGGACGCGCGGCGTGCCGGTCGAAGACGCGGCCAAGCGCCAGCTGACGAACGCAGCGCGCCTGCCCATCGTCTTCAGGCACATCGCGGCCATGCCCGATGTGCACTTCGGCATCGGCGCCACCGTGGGCTCGGTGATCCCGACCATCCGCGCAATCATCCCGGCGGCGGTGGGCGTGGACATCGGCTGCGGCATGATCGCCTGCAAGACCACGCTGGTGGCCGGAGACCTTCCGGACAACCTGGCCCCGCTGCGCTCGGCCATCGAGCGCGCAGTGCCGCACGGCCGCTCGCCGGGCGCGCGCGATCCCGGCGCGTGGCAGAAGGCGCCGGGATCGGTCAATAGCGCATGGGCGCAACTCGAGCCCGAGTTCACGGCGCTGTGCCGGGACTACCCGAGGCTGGCGAAGACCAACCACATCCAGCACCTGGGCACGCTGGGCACGGGCAATCACTTCATCGAGGTCTGCCTGGACGAAGCGGGATTCGTGTGGTTCATGCTGCACTCCGGCTCGCGCGGCGTGGGCAACTACATCGGCACGATGTTCATCGAGCTGGCCAAGCAGGACGCGATGCGCCACCAAGTGAATCTGCCCGACCGCGACCTGGCCTACTTCGAAGAAGGCAGCCGCTACTTCGGAGACTACGTGCGCGCGGTCGGCTGGGCGCAGAAGTTCGCGGCCATCAACCGCGAGCTGATGATGAAGCGCGTGATCGAGGCCGCGAAGACGGTGATTCGAAAGAGCTTCCAGAGCCACATCGAGGCGGTGAACTGCCACCACAACTACGTGCAGAAGGAACGCCACTTCGGAGAGGACGTCTACGTCACCCGCAAGGGCGCGGTCAGCGCGAAGGCCGGGCAACTGGGCATCATTCCCGGCAGCATGGGCGCGCGCAGCTACATCGTGCGCGGCAAGGGCAATGCGGACAGCTTCGACAGCTGCGCGCACGGCGCCGGCCGTGTGATGAGCCGCAGTGAGGCCAAGCGCCGTTTCACGCTGGCGGATCACCGCGCGGCGACCGAAGGCGTCGAATGCCGCAAGGACAAGGGCGTGATCGACGAAACGCCGGCCGCGTACAAGGACATCGATGCGGTGATGGAGGCGCAGAAAGACCTGGTGGAAGTCGTCCACACCTTGAAGCAGGTGGTGTGCGTGAAGGGCTGAACGCCAAGCCGGGCCGCCGGGACACCGAACCCGCCCGCTCTATCTCACCTTGACGACGACCTTGCCTTTTGCGCGGCCTGCTTCGACGTAGGCCATGGCCTCGTTGGTGGATTCGAACGGGAAGACCCGGTCCATCACGGGGCGGATGGCGCCAGCATCGAAGAGGCGGGTGATCTCGCGCAGTTGGCTCCCGTTCGCCTTCATGAAGAGGAACGCAAAGCTGACTCCGCGGCGCTTTGCCTTTCGCCTGATTCCTGAGCTCAGCAGCCGCATGACCAGCTTCACGAACCCGGCGGCCCCGATTTCCTTGCCGAATTCGGGATCAGGCGGTCCGGAGATGGAGATGAGCTTCCCGCCGCCCTTGAGCACGCGGAGAGATTTTTCGAGCGTCCTGCCGTCCTGGCTGTTCAGGACCACGTCATAGTCGCGCAAGACATCCTCGAAGTCCTGCGTCTTGTAATCGATGACGATGTCTGCGCCCAGGCTCTTCACGAGCGCGACATTGGTCGTGCTCGTCGTCGTCGCAACAGTTGCGCCCAGGTGCTTGGCCAGTTGGATGGCAAGAGTGCCTACGCCACCCGAGCCAGCCTGAATGAAGACCTTCTGCCCCTTCTTCAGGTCGGCCTTCGCTATCAGTGCCTGCCAAGCCGTCAGAGCCACCAGAGGAATGGAAGCGGCTTCTTCCATTGTGAGACCCGTGGGCTTGAGCGCCAGGGAAGCTTCCTTGATGGGGACGAATTCAGCGAACGCACCGATCCGAAAGTCATCCGCCCGCGCATAGACCTCATCGCCCAGCTTGAACTGCCGCACGCGTGGTCCAGCCTTCACCACGACGCCTGCCACGTCGTGGCCCAGGATGAGGGGCAGGCGATAGGGCAGGATGAGCTTGAACTCACCATCCCTGATCTTGGAGTCCAGCGGGTTCACGCCAGCGGCGTGGACCTGGACCAAGACCTCGTCATCGCGCAATTCCGGAGTCGGCATATCTGCCGATCGCAGCACACCTTTCTTGACGTATCGATCGAGAACAAATGCTTTCATGGTTCTTCCTTATTCCTGCCTATGCTTCGAGCCGCAGGTCTTTTCGAACCCCTGCATCGAGGACGCTGGCAGGCGCAAACCTGCGCAGCAGGCGCATGCGGCTGGCGAGGCCGGGGGCGTAGTGGATCTTCGGATCAACCGCCTCGACCGCCTTCAACACGACTTCGGCCACGACGTCAGGCCCATCAGCGCCCACCAGCACTTCCTTGACCCGCTTCTCCACGCCCGCTCGGATTTCGCGATACACCTCGAGGGAAGCATCGGGTTTCACCAAGTTCGCGTCGAACGGCGTATTGATGTAGGCGGGCTCGACCACCGAGACGCGAATGCCCATCGTGCGCAGTTCATGGTCGAGCGATTCCGAATAGCCCGCGACCGCATGCTTGGTGGCGGAATACAGCGCCATGTAGGGCATTGGCAGGAAACCCAGCACGGATCCAATGTTGATGATGCGCCCACCCCCTTGGCGGCGCATATGCGGCACGACGGCCCGGGTCATCCGGACCATCCCGAAGAAGTTCGTATCGAAGATCGACTGGGCCTGCTCGATCGAGCTTTCTTCCGCTCCGGCTGGAGCGACCCCGAAGCCGGCGTTGTTGACGAGAAGGTCGATGTGGCCTTCCAACTGCATGACCTTCTGGACCGCAGCTTCGACCGACTCGTCCTTGGTCACATCAAGGGCCAGCATTTCGAACGATCGTCGGCCTGCCTGGCCTCCACGTCTGCTGGTGCCGTATACCTTGTAGCCGGCCTTCGCAAGTCGCTGCGCGGTCGCTTCGCCGATGCCCGAGGAGGCCCCCGTAACGAGGGCGACCTTGTTGATCAAGTGCATGACGTTTCTCCTTCAGAGTGTGGATTCGGGCTCGTCGGCATGCGCGGTGCGTTGCCGAACATAAGGACAAGGACGCTCTTGAAGGGCGTTGTGTTCATTTGGAATGATGGTCATCATATTTTTTGACGAGCGAGCAGGCCGCGTGTCTCAGTGGATTCAGGCGGGGGCCAGGTGCTTCAGTGCGGCCTCGCACAGGCTGTCCGAGAGCGCGGGCTCGTCGACTGCACGAGCCAACAGCAATGTGCCGACCATGGTGGCGACGGTCACGAGTGCTCGTTCGTGGGCGCCGGGCTGTCCCCAGTCAGGCGACTGACGGGCGACAAGATCGATCATTGCCTTGACATGCCGAGTGGTCGCTCGGCGGACATCGGGTGCCTGGCGAGGCGTCTCCGAGCCCAGCGCGGCCAGGGGGCACCCCGTCTCCACATGCTCCAGGTGCTCCCTCGAGAGATAGGTGCGAAGCATGGATGCCAAAGCCTGCTCGGAGGGCACCCTGGCAACAACGTCCGCCGCTACGGCGGCTGACTCGGCACACGCCCGATTCGCTGCTTCTGCCAACATGGCCTCGCGCGACCTGAAGTGGGCGTAGAAGGCGCCATGGGTCAGGCCAGCCTCSTTCATGATTTCGGCCACTCCGGTGCCGTCGTAGCCGCTGCGGCGAATCGCCCGCGCAGCGACGGACACGATGCGCTCGTGGGAGGCTTCCTTGGCCGCTGCTCTGACATTGTGCTTCGAGTTTCGCATGATGCGCATCATACATATTTCGCAAAGTACGTCCTGTGACGTTATTGGCGATGCCGTCGGTCGGCACTGCGCATACGCAATGAGCATGCAATTGCAGGTGCACGGTGCCGGGCGGCGCCTATCAGTCCCCCATCTTCTCCCAGCCGTGCTTGTCAGAAATTGGCGATCACCCCGAGCGGGAGCTTGAAGATAGGGGTGCTCGGGGTGGCTCCAAGGGGCCGGCACCACCGCTCATCGACCCACCCCGCAGCGGGCCGTGAACCGGCTACTTGCGTTGCAGTGCGGCTAGCACCGCGCCCAGTTGCTCGTCGCTCAGGGCCGGGCTCACGTCCATTTCCATCAGGTCGGACCATTCGAGAGTCCACCGCGCCATCGCGGAGGCGTCGTCGGCCTCGCTGATGCTGAAGCCAGTGCCGTTCGCCACGGAGTGCCAGCGCCCGAGCAACTTGATCCCCGCTGGGGGCTGTCCACCCGTCTTCGCGAAGCGCTCGATGACTGCGTTGCGATTGCTGGAAGGAATGCGCCAATGGCCAATGAAAAGCATGATCTTGTTCCCCCCGGTCGGCACCGTGGAAAATGCGATGCGAGCGAGTGCCGCGCGAGCAACGCCGGATATCGTTGGGTCACACCCCAGGTCATTGATAGTCGATCGCGCGCCGACCTACAACCCGGCCGATGGCGGCGCTAGCTCGATGAGCGCGGTCGATTCAATAAGCGAAGCGAGCACCGAAAAGGTGGAAGGCTACGCCCGCCAGACCCTCTCCAACGCCTCCCAGGCGACCTGTATGACCGGCTCGGAAGCCCGGGCCGTCAAGCAAACAAACTGCAGCTCGCAAGCAATCGACACACGATCCGCCACCGCCAGGCCATGCGTCTGGCTTTCCAGCATCGCGATGGAGTCCCGCACCAGGCTCAAGCCCACGCCCGACTTGATCAGATCGAGCATCGACGATTCCTGATCGACCAGGGCCGCCTGCCGAGGCGCCAGACCGCGCGGGCCGAAGACATCGCCCAGCAACCGGGAATGCACCGACGCCGGCGGCGTGCCGAGCCAGGGCAGCGTCGCGAGGCCCTCCCAGTCCCGCCCGGCGATCTGCGGCCACCAGCCGGCGGGTGCCACGACGCGGTAGGAAAAGCGGGTGAGGGTGCGAGCCGTCAGCGGCGGGGCGAGTGCCTCGGTTGCGGCCAGGCTCGGGCTCAGGTAGAAGCCGACATCGAGTTCGCCCTGATGCACCAGGCCCAGGACGCTGCCGCTCATCCCGTGCCGCAGTTCGGTCGCCACCTGAGGCGCGGATTCGACCAGTTGACGAAGGAAGTTCCCGAGTCGGATGAACGGCGGATCGAGAATGGTGCCGATGCGCAGTTGCCCGTGGACTGTACCCTGAAGGCGGTTGGCGGCCAGTGCGAAATCGTCTGCAGCGGCCACGGCGCGCTCGGCCTGGGGCAGAAGCGCCGCGCCGTCGGCGGTCAGCACCAGGCCGCGGGCACTGCGCTGGAAAAGATCCAGGCCGGTGATCTCGGCCAGGCGCTTGAGCTGCAGGCTGACTGCTGGCTGCGAGCGATGCAGGCGTTCGGCGGCGCGCGAAACGCTGCCCTCGCGCGCGACAGCCACGAAGGTACGCAGGGTCTGAAGGTCGGCAGCGGACGGGTTCATGGCGCCATCATATTTGCCGAACTTATAAAGCACTTTTGGCGAAATGATTGGCGTCCAGGGCATCGCCCGCGCAAACTGCGCCGGACCGAGACTTCAACAACAGCCCGACAAATACAAGCAGCCGCGTTCATCGTTGAACGATGGCCACAGGAGACTGGCACCCGTGAGCGAGAGCAGCAACAGCACGACCTTCGACTACGTTGTCATCGGCGCCGGTACGGCCGGTGCATTGATGGCGAACCGTTTGTCGGCCGACCGGAACCAGCGAGTCCTGCTCATCGAGGCGGGTCCGCGAGACGACTACCACTGGATCCACATCCCGGTAGGCTACCTCTACTGCATCGGCAACCCGCGCACCGACTGGCTCTACAACACCGAGCCCGACGCCGGCCTCAACGGCCGCAGCCTGCGCTATCCCCGCGGCAAGACCCTGGGAGGCAGCTCGAGCATCAACGGCATGATCTACATGCGCGGCCAGGCCCGCGACTACGACGGCTGGGCCGCCGCCACCGGCGACGACACTTGGCGCTGGGACAACGTGCTGCCCGACTTCAAGAAGCACGAGGACCATTACCTCGGCATCGACGAGATGCATGGGGCCGGCGGCGAGTGGCGTGTTGAAAAGCAGCGCCTGCGCTGGGACATCCTCGACGCCTTCGCCGACGCTGCGCAGCAGGCCGGCATTCCTCACAGCACCGACTTCAACCGCGGCAGCAATGAGGGCGTTGGCTATTTCCAGGTCAACCAGAAGAACGGCTGGCGCTGGAACACGGCCAAGGCTTTCCTGCGGCCCGCCTGCGACCGAAGGCCCAACTTCCAGCTCTGGACCGGCGCTCAGGTGATGCGGCTGAATGTCGAAACGCAGGTTGACGGCGAGCAGCGATGCACTGGCGCCGAGGTCTGGAAAGGCGGCGAAAAAGTCAGCGTGAGGGCCGAACGCGAGGTGCTGCTGTGCGCCGGCGCCATCGGTTCGCCGCAGATTCTGCAACTGTCCGGCATCGGCCCGGCCGAAAGCCTACGCGCGCTGGGCATCGCTCCGGTCGCCGACCTGCCCGGTGTGGGCGCCAAGCTGCAGGACCATCTGCAGATCCGCGCCGTCTACAAGATCCAGGGCGCACCGACGCTGAACGTGTTGGCCTCCACACTCTTCGGAAAGGCCAGGATCGGCTTGCAGTACCTGCTGAGCCGCAGCGGCCCCATGAGCATGGCGCCGTCGCAGCTCGGAGCTTTCACCCGCAGCTCGCAGGAGCAGCGCTGGCCCAATATCGAGTACCACGTGCAGCCGTTGTCGCTCAATGCCTTCGGCGAACCCCTGCACGCGTTTCCGGCGTTCACCGCCAGTGTCTGCAATCTCAACCCAACGAGCCGCGGCACGGTCCGTCTGAAGACCGCCGGCTTCACCGATGCGCCGGCCATCGCGCCGAACTACCTCAGCACCGCCGAAGACCGCCAGGTGGCCGCCGATTCGCTGCGTGTGACCCGCCGCATCGCCGCGCAGCCGGCGCTGGCGAAATACAAGCCCGTCGAATACAAACCCGGCCCGCAGTACGAAACCGACGAGGACCTGGCGCGGCTGGCCGGCGACATCGCCACCACCATCTTCCACCCGGTCGGCACCACGGCCATGGGCCGCGACGGCGATCCGATGGCCGTCCTTGATTCCCGACTGCGGGTGCGCGACGGGCGCGGCGGCCTCATCCGGGGGCTGCGCGTGGTCGATGCCGGCGCCATGCCCGCGATCACCAGCGGCAACACCAACAGTCCCACCCTGATGCTGGCCGAAAAGGCCGCGGCGTGGGTCATCGCCGACTCGCGCTGACCGTCCACCCACTTTTCCATCTGCCCAGGAGCCACCATGTCCAAGACCCGCAACCAGAAATTCCGCGCACTGTTCGAGAACGGTCCCTTTGTGTGCATGGGGGCCTACGACGCCATCACCGCCAAGCTGGCCGAGGAATGCGGCGCGCCAGCGGTCTTCGTCAGCGGCTTCGTCGCCTGCGGCATCGAGGCCGGCGAGCCCGACATGGGCGCGCTCAGCCAGACGCAGATGTTCGAGCACATCCGCCGTGTCGCCCGCGCGACCAGCCTGCCGGTGTTCGCCGACGCCGACACCGGCTACGGCGGCATGCTGGACGTGCAGCGCACCATGCGGCTGTGGGAAGAGGCGGGCGCCTCCTGCCTGCATCTGGAAGACCAGGCCCTGCCCAAGAAGTGCGGCCATTTCGCTGGCAAGCAGTTGGTGCCCAAGCTCGAAATGGTGCAGAAGCTGCGTGCCATGCTCGAAGCCCGGCAAGACCAGGACTTCTTCATCGTTGCCCGCACCGATGCCATCGCGGTCAATGGCATCGAGGACGCGGTCGACCGCCTCACCGCCTATGCCGAAGCCGGCGCAGACGGCCTGTACGCCGACGCACCCGAGAGCCTGGAGCACATGAACGAGTTGGTGCGCCGCCTGAAACACTTCGGCAAGCCGCTGCTGTTCAACATGGTGAGCTCGGGCAAGAGCCCGGTGCTGAGCCTGGCGCAGCTGAAGGACATGGGTTTCGGCTTCGCCATTTGCCCGGTCGAACCGATGCTCGCCATGCACAAGGCGGTCAAGAACATGATGCAGGTCTTCTACGCCCAGGGCTGCAGCACGGCGGCGATCGCCGATCGGCTCACGTCCTTCGAGGAATACAACAAGTTCGTGGGCCTGCCCGAGGCCGTGGCGCTCGAACAGAAATTCACCAACGTGGGCTGATCGCGCTCTTCGCATTCGCCTTCCCCCCAAGAAAACGGAGACCCGCCATGAAAACCATTGCCAGGCTCGCCGGYGCCCTCGCCCTCGCCGCCATCGCCTTCTCGTCCGCAGCGCAGGAGGCCGCCTGGCCTTCGAGGCCCATTCGCCTGCTGATCCCGTCCACGCCCGGTGGGGGCACCGATTTCATCGGCCGCACGCTGGCCACCAAGCTTGGTGAATCCGGCTGGACGGTGGTGCCCGAGAACCGTCCTGGCGCGGCCGGCACGCTGGGCCTGGCGGAGACCGTGCGCGCCAAGGCCGACGGCTACGAGGTCGTGGTCGGCCAGACGGCCAACGTCTCCCTTGCACCCTGGTTGATGAAACTCAGCTTCGATCCAGCCAGGGATCTGACGCCCATCGCCCTCGCGGTGGAAGCGCCCATGGTGCTGCTGGTCAACGAAGCCTCGCCGTACAAGACCTGGGCCGATTTCCTGAAGGCTGCCAAGGGCAAGCCGATGAGCTTCGCCACCTCGGGCACCGGGAGCGTCGCGCACGTGGCCGGCGAGGTGGTGCAGGACGCGAGCGGCTTCAAGATGCAGCATGTGCCGTACAAGGGGTCCTCACCTGCCATCGCCGACCTGATGGGCGGCCATGTCGACCTGGCCGGCACCTCCGTGGCCTCGGCGCTGCCTCTGCTGCAAGGTGGCAAGGTGCGCGCTCTGGCCGTCACCTCGGTCAAGCGCAGCGCCGCACTGCCCGATGTGCCGGCGCTCTCGGAGCTGGGCTATCCGAACTTCAACATGGTCGAGTGGTACGGCGTTTTCGCGCCCTCCGCCATTCCCCCAGCCACGGCCGACAAGCTCAACGCCGAGATCAACAAGGTGCTGCAGCGCGCCGACGTGAAGGCCGCGATCCTGGCGCAGGGCCAGGAGCCCAAGGCGGAAAGCCGCGCGTCCTTCGCCGCGATGGTGAAGGCGGACAACCAGAGGTCCCGCGACGTGATTGCCAAGGCGGGCATCAAGCTGGAGTGAGATCGGCGGGAACTCAGCGGCCTTCGGCCTCGATCCCCAATTCGGAACAAATCCGCGCCACCAGGCCCTTCAGTCCCGCGACCTCGGCCTCCAGCCGCGCAACATTGGCCTTCAGCGCCGCGACTTCGCCCAGCGACACGTCCGCGCCCGCCGCCGGCCCTGCAAAGGCACCACCGCCCGCATCCTCCGCCGGCGCTCCACTCAGCAAATGCGCCCAGCGGCTCTCGCGCGCACCGGGCAGCCGCGCGAGCTTGACGACCAGCGCACCCGCCGGCCGTTCCGCCATCTCGTCCAGAAATCCCTCCACCGCCGAGATGTCGGCGAAGTTGTGCATCCGGTCGCAGGCGATGCGCAGTTCGCCCGCGGTCTGCGGGCCGCGCAGCATCAGCACGGTCAGCAGGATGATCGATTGCGAGGGGATGCGCAGCACGCCGTCGATGTTGTGGGCGTAGCGGAAGGTCCGCCCGCCGCTGGTCTCCGACACCAGGCTGTAGCCCTTGAGGCTGTCGAGCGCCGCCTGCGCATCGGCATCCGTCACTTCGAGGATCGGGTTGCGGCTGGTCTTCTGGTTGCAGCCCGCGACCAGCGCATTGAGCGTCAGCGGATAGCTGTCGGGCACGGTGCGCTGCTTCTCGGCAAGCACGCCGAGTACACGGGTTTCGAGCAGCGACAGGGTGGGCAGGGAGGATGTCATGGCGGGATTGTCGTCTCGGACGCCCCCACCGCGAAGAGGTCGCCGCCACGCGATTTACTAAGCATATTTATAATCAACCCAATTATGAAAAGAGACTTCAGCCAGCGCTTCGGCTTCCTGGTCAACGATGTCGCCAAGCTCTACGGCGAGCAGTTCGATCGCCTGGCACGCGAGCGCATCGGGCTCAGCCGCGCGCAGTGCCGGCTGCTGGGTGCGCTGGCGATGCACGGCGACGAGGCGCCGATGTCGCAGGTCGAACTGGCGCAGCGGCTCGAATTGAGTGCCATGGCGGTGGGCGGCCTGTGCGACCGGCTCGAGGCGGCGGGCTGGATCCATCGGCAGGACAGCCCGAGCGATCGCCGCGTCCGCCGGGTCCACCTGGCGCCGAGCGCGGAGCAGGCGCTCGATGCCGCCCTCAGCCTCAGCGACGGCCTGCAGGCCCGCGCGCTCGCGCGGCTCACGGCGGCCGAGCGGGCCCAGCTGGTGGCTCTGCTCGGCAAGGCCCGCGAGGGCCTGATGTCGCTCGCGCCCGCGGAGTCGCGATGAACACAGCGGCACCGCATGCCGGCGTCGCCCATCGCGGGCTGATCACCGTTTCGATCATGCTCGCGACCATCATGCAGGCGCTGGACACGACCATCGCGAACGTCGCCCTGCCACACATGCAGGGCAGCCTGCAGGCCTCGCAGGACCAGATCACCTGGGTGCTGACCTCCTACATCGTGGCCTCGGCGATCGCGCTGCCGCTCACCGGCTGGCTC
Organism: Variovorax sp. P4_D9; assembly: GCF_056401695.1. Classification (NCBI taxonomy): domain Bacteria; kingdom Pseudomonadati; phylum Pseudomonadota; class Betaproteobacteria; order Burkholderiales; family Comamonadaceae; genus Variovorax; species Variovorax sp. P4_D9. Next base: position 29,692 of record NZ_JBFUIU010000007.1, on the reverse strand, counting down.
TGCGGACACTGGGGACGGCGCCGCGTGTTCATGGTCTCGGTGATCGGCTTCACGATCGCCTCGGCGCTGTGCGGCCTCGCGAACTCGCTGGTCGAGATCGTCGCCGCCCGCCTGCTGCAGGGTGTTTTCGGCGCCGCGCTGGTGCCGCTGTCGCAGGCAGTGCTGCTGGACATCAACCCGCGCGAGAATGTCGGCCAGGCGATGGCGATCTGGGGCGCCGGCATCATGATCGGCCCGATCCTCGGCCCGCTGCTGGGCGGCTGGCTGACCGAGAACTTCGACTGGCGCTGGGTCTTCTTCATCAACCTGCCGGTCGGCGTCTTCGCGCTCTGGGGCATCATGCGCTTCCTGCCCGAAAGCCGGCCGCAGGGCGAGCGGCTCGACATCTTCGGCTTCGTCACGCTGAGCATCGCGATCGGCATGCTGCAGATGTTCCTCGACCGCGGCGAGCAGCTCGACTGGTTCGACTCGTGGGAGATCAAGCTGGAAGCTGCGGCGGCGCTGATCGCATTCGCCTTCTTCGTGGTCCACACCTGGACCGTGCAGGGCGTGTCGTTCTTCAACCGCGACCTGCTCAAGGACCGTAACTTCGTCACCGGGTTGCTGTTCGCCTTCATCGTCGGCATGATCCTCTACGGCACGATGGCGCTGCTGCCGAGCTTCCTGCAGGGGCTGATGGGCTATCCGGTGGTCTACACCGGCGCCGTGACGGCGCCGCGCGGCATCGGCACTATGATCGCGATGATCGTGGTCGGCCGGCTGGTGCAGCGGGTCGATGTCCGCGCCATCATGGCGCTCGGCTTCGGACTGACCGCCTTCTCGCTCTGGCAGATGACGCGCCTGACGCTCGAGGTGGACAGCGCGCCGATCATCGTCTCGGGCTTCATCCAGGGCCTGGGCATCGGCTTCACCTTCGTGCCGTTGTCGACCGCGGCCTTCGCGACGCTGGCGCCGCGGCTGCGCAACCAGGGCACGCCGATCTTCAGCCTGTTGCGCAACATCGGCAGCAGTGTCGGCATCTCGATCGTGCAGGCGCTCCTGACCGAGAGCTCGGGCAAGGCCCACGCGACGCTGGCGGCCACCGTGTCACCGGGCAACTACGCACTCTCGGTCCTGCCGCAGTCGATGAACCCGGCCAGTTCGACCGGCCTGGCGCTGTTGAACAGCGAGGTCACGCGCCAGGGCGTGCTGATCGGCTACCTCGACGACTTCGGCATCATGATGGCGGTCACGCTGGCCGCGATCCCCTTGCTGCTGCTGATCCGCAGCCCGCGGCGGGCCGCCGCCGCAGCAGCGGTCGAGGTGCCGCACTAGAGGCGTGGCGACGACTCACGCAGTGAGGCGCGTGGGGGCCACTCATTCAGAAGTCGACCAGCGCCAGCCCGACGTTGAACACCGTGCGCTTGCGGTTGTAGTCGACCAGCGTGTCGCCATAGCCATAGAAGAGCTGGGCCTGGAAGCGCAGGTTGCTCTTGACCGGGTCGCCGATTGCCTTGAGCCACTCGAGCCGGACCGAGCCCTTGCCGCCACGGACCGCCATGCCGACCTGGTTCAGGCGGTCGATCTGCCAGGCGCCGCGCACCTCGCCGTGGCCCAGGTACTTGGTGATGTCGGGGTTGTCGTCGTCCGCGGAGTTCTCGGAGATTCGACTCCAGACCCGGCCGGTGATGACGAACTTGTCGCCGAGCTCGGCGCCGCCCATCAGGTAGACCCGGTTCCAGCTGCGCGAATATGGCAGGTCCTGGCCGTTCGACTGATGCACCAGGCCCAGGCCGGCGTAGCGCATGCGCCAGCCGCCGCCGAGCTTGAAGTCGGTCGGGTAGCTGTAGATCAGCTCGGGCTCGTGGTCGGTGGTGCGGAAGGGCCGCGAGAGTTCACCGTTGAACACCTGCCAGGTCGAGGCCTGCGAGTAGGCGAACCAGAGGCCGTCCTTCTTGCTCGGGTCGTCCCCGGTGAGCAGGCCCTGCGCGAGCTTGGTGCGCAGCGACAGGCCGATGCGCATGTCCTGGGCTTGGTAGGGCCGGTCGACGCCGGTGTGGTTGGGCGCCGGCGACGTCGGGGTTTCGGGATCCCTGGCTGCCACGCCGACACCGACGCTGAGCGGCCGGTAGCCGCGGAAGCCGAGCGTGCCGCAGTTGCTGCCGGCCTCGAGTTCCCAGAAGCGCGACAGCGGCGAGTACTGGCGGTCGCGGCAGCCGTCCTCGGTGGTGAGAGTGATCACGCGCGTGGCCGGCACCGTTTCGTCCACGGGCGGTTGCGTCTCAGCCAGCACCGGTGGCGCCGGCGGCACCGCCGCGGCCGGCAGGGTCTGCTGCTGGGCCCAGCGATCGAAGCAGGCCAGCCGCGCTTCGTTGTTGTCGCTGCCCGCGAGGCGCTGGCACTGCTGCCAGGTCAGTTGAGATTCGGCCAGGGGGCTGGGCGGCTTGTCCACCGCCTGGGCTTGCACCGCGGTGGCCCCGATTCCGGCGAAGAGAGCGGTGAAAAAACAAATGCGTTGATTCATCGATCGGTTGCCGAATTGCCGGTCTTGTTCAGTACGAAGGGATGGCTGCTGTCGCTCGCGGCATCGCGCCAGATGCCCTTGAACTCCCGGCCGCACGACGCCGGTTGCAGCGCGCCCAGCCAGACGCCGCTGATGGCGCGGCCGTCCAGCGATTCGTCGAGACTCAGCATGCCGTCGTCGTCGATATCACCCGCCAGTTGGGAGACGGTAGCGGGCGCGCCGTCTCCGCCTCGGGTAATTGTGCCGCGCACACCGGCATAGTCGGGATGTTGGTCGAGCTTGACTTTTGCGACGCCTTTCCGGTCGTCGATGCGCGCTTCCCAGGTGCCAAACAGCGCCGCGAGCGGCACCTCCGATGCGCTGGCGGGGCAGGCCGTGGCGCTGGGCGCCGACGGGCCGTTGGGGGCGTCTTGCGCGGCGGCGGCCGCTGCAATCAAACCGGCAGCCAGCCCGGCCGTCCGCAGCCACTTCATGGCGCCGAGGCGGCCGCGGCGGCGGCGGCCGCGTTGTCCTGCACCTTGCGCGCGAACTCGGCGCGCAGCGCCTTGAGCTTTTCGCGCGGATCTTCCTTGGCGGTCTTCTTGTCGAGCGCCATCTCGGCGATGAATCGGCTCGGCTGCGCGGCGACCATCTCGCGGCCCTTCTTGCGCCGCTTGGTCCAGCTCACGGCCAGGCTGCGCTGGGCCCGCGTGATCCCCACGTACATCAGCCGGCGTTCCTCTTGCAGCCGCACCAGCGTGTCGTCGCTGATCTTCTCCTGCCGACCGCCGTCGTCGTCGAGCTTGAAGGGCAGCAGGCCCTCGGTCACACCGACCAGCATCACGTGCGGCCACTCGAGGCCCTTGGAGGCGTGCAGCGTCGACAGCGTGACCACGTTCTGGTCCTGCTCGCGCTCGCTGATGGTCGACAGCAGCGAGATCGTCTGCGCCACTTCGAGCAGGCTCTTGCGCTCGCTCTCGACCGTGGCGCCCGAGGCGTCGTCGATTGTGCCGCCGCAGCGCTGCGACATCCAGTCGCAGAACTCCATCACGTTGGTCCAGCGGCTGGCGGCGGCCTGCTCGCTGTCTTCGCCGTCGTAGAGGTGTTTCTCGTAGTCGATCTCCTTGAGCCATTCGGCCAGAAAGGCGCGCGCATCCTCGGCGCCCATGGTGCGGCGGGCGCGGTATTCGAGGTCGTTGATGTAGCGGCCGAACTCGTGCAGGCCCTCCTGGGCGCGCTTGGGCATCACGCTCGGCAGCGAGGGGCTGAAGAGGGCTTCGAACAGGCTCAGCTTGTACTGGCTCGCGAAGGTGCCGAGCGCGGCCAGCGTGGCGTGGCCGATGCCGCGCTTTGGCGTGGTCACGGCGCGCAGGAAGGCCGGGTCGTCGTCGTTGTTGACCCACAGGCGGAACCAGCCGCACAAATCCTTGATCTCGGCGCGGTCGAAGAAGCTCTGGCCGCCCGAGACCTTGTACGGAATCTGCGCCTTGCGCAGCGCCTGCTCGAACACCCGCGCCTGGTGGTTGGCGCGATAGAGGATCGCGAAGTCGCGAAACTCCTTGTACTGCGGGCCCTGCGCGGTGGCGTCGCCGGCGCGCAGGCTCTGGATCCGGGCCACCGTGCGCTCGGCCTCGTGGGCTTCGCTGTCGGCGTCGACGATGCGCACCGGATCGCCCTCGCCGAGTTCGCTGAACAGCGTCTTCGGGAACAGCTTCGGGTTTGGGCCGATCACGTTGTTGGCGGCCCGCAGGATCGCGCTGGTGCTGCGGTAATTCTGCTCGAGCTTGATGACCTTGAGGTTCGGGTAGTCGACCGGCAGCTTCTTGAGGTTGTCGAGCGTGGCGCCGCGCCAGCCGTAGATCGACTGGTCGTCGTCACCCACCGCGGTGAAGCGGCCGCGCTCGCCGACCAGCGCCTTGAGCACTTCGTACTGGGTGGCGTTGGTGTCCTGATACTCGTCGACCAGGACGTGGCCGAGCGCCGCCTGCCATTTGGCGCGCACCTCGTCGTGCTGCTGCAGCAGCTTCAGCGGCATGCCGATCAGGTCGTCGAAGTCGACGCTCTGGTAGGCCGCCAGCCGCTCCTCGTAGCGCGCCATGATGCGGGCCGTGATGCGCTCGTTGTCGTCGGCTGCCTGAGTTTCGGCCTGGGCCGCGTTGAGGCCCATGTTCTTCCACTTGCTGATGGTCCACTGCCAGATCCGTGCGGTGGCGGCATCGGTGGTGCCGCCGGCATCCTTGAGGATCTTCGTCACGTCGTCGCTGTCGAGGATGCTGAAGGCCGGCTTCAGCCCCAGCACTGCGCCGTCCTCGCGCATCATGCGCACGCCCAGCGCGTGGAAGGTGCAGACCACCACGTGCCTGGCATCGCGGCCGATCAGCCCCTTGGCGCGCTCGCGCATCTCGGAGGCCGCCTTGTTGGTGAAGGTGATGGCCGCGATCCGCTTGGGTTCGAGGCCGGCCTGGATCAGGCGCGCGATCTTGTGCGTGATCACGCGCGTCTTGCCCGAGCCGGCGCCGGCGAGGACCAGACTGGGGCCGTGCATGTAGTTGACGGCTTCTTGTTGCGCGAGATTGAGACCGGAAGACATGGAGGTGCGGGAGCGGAAGGCGCAAACGGCCAATGATACGGGGGGCACCGCGCGCGCCGGGTCGCCGGAATGTGCTAGGGCGCCAAGCACAATCGCTGCGTGCTGCAGATCTTCGTCGTTACCGTCCCCTTCTTCGCTTTGATAGCCGCAGGCTATGCGGCGGCGCGCGGCGGCGTGCTGCCGCTGGCGGCGATTCCTGGGCTGAACGCCTTCGTTCTTTATTTCGCGCTGCCCTGCATGCTGTTCCGTTTCGGCGCGAAAGCGCCGATCGTCCAACTGTTGAACGGCGGTGTCGCGCTGGTCTGGTGCCTCAGCGCGCTGATTGTGGTCGGTGCCACGGTCGCCTCGAGCCGCAACGAGCGCATCGGCTGGAACGATGCGGCCTTCGGCGCGCTGGTGGCAGCCTTTCCGAACACCGGCTTCATGGGCGTGCCGCTACTGGTGGCCATCCTCGGCGCCCAGGCGGCATCGACCACGATCATCACCATGGCCTTCGACATGGTCGTCACCTCGTCGCTGTGCATCGCGCTGTCGCGGCTCGATGGCGCCGACGGGCATGGCGCCGCCAAGGCCTTGCGGCAGGCGCTGCGCGGCATCCTCCAGAACCCGATGCCCTGGTCGATCCTGCTCGGCGTGCTGGCCTCGGCGACCCAGTTCACGTTGCCGGGTCCGATCGATCGCACGGTCGCGATGCTGGCCGAGGCGGCCTCGCCGGTGGCCCTGTTCACGATCGGCGCGGTGCTGGCGCGTTCGGCGCTGCTGGCGCGCGAGCACCGCGCCAGCGCGGCAGTCGCGCAGGCCCTGGGCAGCGCCGCGGCGGGCAAGCCACCGCCGCAGGCTCAGGCGCCGCTCGCGGACGTGCTGCCGGTGGTCGCGATCAAGCTGGTGGCGCATCCGCTGCTGGTGTGGGCCCTCGCGCACGGCGCGATGGCGCTTGGCATGCCGCTCGGCCGTCCTGCCCTGGTGGCGATGGTGCTGGCAGCGGCATTGCCCAGCGCCAGCAATGTGTCGATGCTGGCCGAGCGCTTCGGCGCCGACAACGGGCGCATCGCCCGCATCATCCTGTGGACCACCGTGCTGGCCTTCTTCAGCTTCCCCTTGGCCGCGGCGTGGTTCAGGGCGTGAGGACGCCCAGCTTGTGCGGATCGGCGTCCGACAGCAACTCGCAGCGTGACAGGTCGCGTCCCTGGGTGCCGTCGCAATAGAAGGTGTTGTAGACCTTTCCGAACAGGGTCGGCGAGGAGGTGAACAGCACCCCCTGGTTCGGCTGCCACCGGCCCTTGGCGGCCGGCTCTACCGCTGCTGCAGCCGCCGGCTCGCCGGCCGGGACGCCGAATTCCGCCAGCATCCGCTGGGCGTCGTCGCCGGCCCAGCGGCTGGCCAGTTCACCGGGACGCGGCCGGCTGGCGACCGGGATCAGCAGCGCATTGACCTGGAAGCCGCGGCCGAAGCGATGTTCCTTGCCGGCCAGGAAGGCAAAGGCGCAGGCGGCCTGGCACTGGCCCTTGGCCTCGGTGTTGACGCCGGCGGCGCGGATCGCATGCGCATAGTCGCCGGCAACCTCGGGCGAGCCGCCCAACGCGTTCTCGAACACCACGGTGCGAACCCGGCCGCTGGCCAGCTGCGACTCGAACTCCTTGAACGCACTGCCGTCGAGCATGCCGCTCACCAGCAGGCGGTTGCCCTCGAGTTCCAGCTCGGCTGCCGGCACGCTGACGACCATGCCGAAGAGGGCAAGGCACCCCAAAGTCGCCGAGAACGTCTTCACGAGATGAGCCTTTCGCAGGAGCCCGGTGTGAGCCCTGCCGCATCGATAGCTTGTCCAAGTCGCCAGCGCAGAGTCAACCGTTGTTGCAGAGTATTTCCTACAGCGGGCCGTTTTGCATGCGGTTATCGTGAACTATTGCTTTCGACTAATGCTTCTGTATTCAGAAGCGCTGCTAAAGTGGCTTCCTGGACCTGGAGAGTGGCATGACGACTTTGACGCGCGGAGTTCTCTGGATGGCATGGCTGGCCGGCATCGGCTGGCTGTGGTTCGTCGGTTCGCTTGGAATCGGTGCCGCCCTGGCGGCCGCCCTGCCGAGCCCGCTGCTCTTTCTGCTTCCCGTGACCGTGCGACGTCGCCGCTCCGGCCTTCAATACGTGGAGATGGGCAAGGAGCCGGTTGGCCTGCTCTGAGCCCGCCGCAGGGATCAGATGCTCTGCGGGTCGACGTCGACCAGCCATCGGATCACGCCCTTGCCCTCGGGTTGGCGGCGCAGCGCGTGCAGCAGCGGCTGCCATTGCGCCAGCAGCCGCTGCAGGGCGGCGCGAGATCCGCTCTCGATCAGCATCTGCGCCCGCTCGACGTTCGCCACCCGCTGGATCGTGAGCGGGACCGCCGGATAGCGCGTGACCCGGTCGGCGCCCGTTAGCGCGTCGGCCGCGGCGCTGGCGGCGTTGAGAAAGGCCTGCGCGGCTTCCTGCGTGCRCGCGTCGGCCCGCAGCAGCGCCTGGAAGGCGAAGGGCGGCATGCCTGCAGGCGCGCGCTCTTTCAGCTCCCCCTTGGCGAAGGCCGCATAGTCGTGCCGGCGCAGCGCCGCGAACAGCGGGTGCTGCGGATGGAAGGTCTGGATCCACATCTCGGCGGTGGCTTCCTGCGCAGTCAGGTAGGCGGCATCGCGGCCGGCCCGGCCGGCCGACTGCATCAGCAGGCCGAACAGCCGCTCGGGCGCGCGGAAGTCGCTCGAGAACAGCGCGCCGTCCGGGTTGACGGCCGCGACCAGCGTGATGCGCCGGAAATCGTGGCCCTTGGCGATCATCTGCGTGCCCACCAGCACGTCGACTTCGCCGGCATGCACCGCGGCGAGCTGCGATTCGAGTGCCCCCTGCTTGCGCGTGCTGTCGGCGTCGATGCGGGCGATGCGCACCGCGCTGCCGTCGGGCCGCCGAACCGCGGCGAACAGCTCGCCCAGGTGCTCCTCAAGACGCTCGGTGCCGCGGCCGACCGGCGCGATGTCGGGGTTGCCGCAGGCCGGGCAGGCGCGCGGCACCCGCTCGGTGAAGCCGCAGTGGTGGCAGCGCAGGGTGCGGTCGACCTTGTGGAACACGCGGTAGGCGCTGCAATGCGGACATTCGCTTTTCCAGCCGCAGTCGCCGCACGCCAGCACCGGCGCGTAGCCGCGCCGGTTCAGGAACACCATGCTCTGCTCGCCGCGCGCGATGCGCTGGCCGATGGCGTCGAGCAGCGCGCCGGACAGCACGGTCTTCGGCGGCTGCAGGTTCATGTCGACCAGCCGGACCGCGGGCAGCGCGCCGGCGCCCACGCGCGAGGGCATCGCCAACCGCAGGTAGGTGCCGCCGGCATCCTCGCCCTCCGCCGGCCGGCTGCGGTGCCAGCTCTCGAGCGACGGCGTCGCCGAGCCGAGGATCACCTTGGCGCCCTCGCGGCGGCCGCGCCACACCGCCAAGTCGCGGGCCGAGTAGCGCGCGCCCTCTTGCTGCTTGTAGCTCGGGTCGTGCTCCTCATCGACCACGATCAGCCGCAGCGCCGGCATCGAAGCGAACACCGCCATCCGGGTGCCGAGCACGATGCGCGCCGCGCCGCCGTGCGCCGCCAGCCAGCTCGCGAGCCGCTGCGGATGGGTCATCCCGCTGTGCAGCGAGACCACGGCATCGGCTCCGAAGCGCGCCTTGAAGCGGGCTTCGAGCTGCGGTGTCAGGTTGATCTCCGGCACCATCACCAGCGCCTGCGCGTCGGGCTCCCGCTCGAGCAATGCCGCCACGCTGCGCAAATAGACCTCGGTCTTGCCGCTGCCGGTGCTGCCGAACAGCAGGAAAGGACCGGGTTCGGCCTCGAAACGGGCCAACGCGGCGGTCTGCTCGGCGGTGAGCGCCACCGCGGGCGCCGCGCTGTCCGCGCCGGCGACGCGCGCCGCCGGGCTGCCCTGGCGCTTGAGCCGTCGCGCCAACTGGACCGCGCTCAGGTCCCGCAGTTGCGGCGGCAGCGCCGCCAGCGCGATCTCTCCAAGCGAGCGCTGGTAGTAGCGCGCCGCGAAGGCGACCAGGTCGCGCCAAGCCTCGCCCAAGGGCGGCAAGGCGTCCAGCACGCCGGCCAAGGGCTTGAGTTCCATGGCCGACGGCGGGATTTCGTTTGGGCCGCGGGCCGCCCAGGCGACTCCCAGCACCTCGCGACGGCCCAAAGGCACCCGTACCAGTGCCCCCGGCGCCACAGTGGCGGGGCTCATGTAGCTAAGGACATCCCCTAGTGCACTGTGCGCCGGAGTCTGTACGGCGACGTCGATGCACCAAGTCAAGGCAGCTTCCCGCTAGGCGGGTTTGTTAAAGCGAAGTTGAGCAAGACGGCTTAAGTTGTTGATTTTTCAGTGCTTTGCGGGCCATCCAGAGATTCTGTGGATAACTTTGTTGATATCAAGGCTCGACACGTCGCCAGCCCTTGAAAATCAAGGCTCCCGCTGGAATGCCCGCAAAAAAAGCAAAGTTCAAATCCTATATGAATCAACAACTTAGCTTCGCTATCGCTTTAGGAGCAGGCGTTGACAAAGGTCAGAAGGTTTTGCGCACCGCAGCAGTCGTTTTGTGCATAAGTCAGTCCCTCCTTACGCTTTTGGCGCTTGACAAACGCGCGCGAGGCGTTCTCGGTGCTTACAACTGATAACAGAACGCTCAATCACGTAGCATTCGTGACTGCGAATGCACCGCATTCACGAGCGCGGCGACATGCTCCGGCGGCGTGAACTGGCTGATGCCGTGGCCAAGGTTGAACACGTGCGTCGGTCCGGAGCTGCCGGGGTCGGTGTGCGGCCGGCCGAAGCTCTGGAGCACCTTGGCGACTTCGTCTTCGATCTGTCGCGGCTGCGCAAACAGCACGTTGGGGTCGATGTTGCCCTGCAGCGCCTTGCCGTGCGGTCCTTCGCCGACGAGCGCGCGCGCGCGGCCGAGATTGACGGTCCAGTCGAGCCCGAGCACCTCGCAGTCCAGTGGCTGCATCTCCTCGAGCCAGAGGCCGCCGCCCTTGGTGAAGACGATGCGCGGCACCGGCCGGCCATCGGCGCCGTCGCGCTTCAGCTGCGACAGCACGCGCTGGGTGTAGGCCAGGCTGAAGGCCTGGAAGGCRCCGTCGGCCAGCACGCCGCCCCAGCTGTCGAACACCATCACGGCCTGGGCGCCGGCATCGATCTGCGCGTTGAGGTAGGCGGCCACGGCATCGGCATTGACCGCGAGCAGCCGATGCATCAGGTCGGGACGGCTGTAGAGCAGCGTCTTCACCTGCCGGTAGTCGCTCGATCCTGCGCCCTCGACCATGTAGCAGGCCAGCGTCCAGGGGCTGCCCGAGAAGCCGATGAGCGGCACCCGGCCATCGAGCGCGCGGCGAATCGACGCCACGGCGTCGAAGACGTAGCGCAGCTTGCTCAGGTCGGGCACCGCCAGGGCCGCGATTCCGGCCTCGTCGCGCACCGGCCGGGCGAAGCGCGGGCCTTCGCCGGCCTCAAACGAGAGGCCCAGCCCCATCGCGTCGGGCACCGTCAGGATGTCGGAGAACAGGATCGCGGCATCGAGGGGAAAGCGCTCCAGCGGCTGCAGCGTGACCTCGGTCGCGAAGTCGACGTTGGTGGCCAGTCCCATGAAACTGCCGGCCTTGGCGCGGGTCGCCAGGTACTCGGGCAGATAGCGCCCGGCCTGGCGCATCAGCCAGACAGGGGTGTGATCGGTGGCCTGGCGCCAGCAGGCGCGCAGAAAGGTGTCGTTCTTCAGGGGGGCGAAAGGCATCCCCCGATTGTCGCAGGGGGCCACACGACCCCGGCCGGCATCAAGTCTTGTACTTGATCGAGCAGCCGTACGGGCGGGTGGCGGCGGCGCTGATCGGCTTGCTGCCGAAGGCTTCGCCGAGCGCCTGGTTGACGTAGTTCGTGGCGGTCTTGATGTCGTCCGCGCGGGCAGAGGGGATGCTGTCGATGCCGCCGGCATAGACCAGGGTGCCCTTGGGGTCGACGATGAAGATGTGCGGCGTGGTGCGGGCGCCGTAGGCGCGGCCGATGACGCCGTCCTCGTCCATCAGCACCGCGGTCGGCGCGCCTGAATGCGCCTTCATCCAGGCCGCCAGCGCCGCCGGCTTCAGGTAGTCGCCGTGACCGCGCTCGGTCGAGTTGATGGCCAGCCAGACCACGCCCTTGGCGGTGGCGGCTTTCTGGGTGGCCGGCATGTTGCCGCTGCCGTAGTGCTTGCCGACGAAGGGGCAGCCCGGGTTGGTCCATTCGAGAATCACGAACTTGCCGGCGAAATCCGACAAGCGGTGCTGCGCGCCGGTGGTGTCGACGGCGACGAAATCGGGCGCCGGCTGGCCGACCACAGGTGCGGCGGCGGCCTGCGCGTTCATCAGGAAGGTGGCGCCGAGCGCCACCGCGGCGGTCATGATGGCGCGCCGGGAGGCCCGGCTGAGGGCGGCGCGGGCATCGCGCGCAGCACGGTACGAACGTGAGCCGGAAGAGGACGATGCAGACATGGTCGGCTTGGACTCCTTTGCGTAAATACTCAATAACTGCGACAGCTTAGAACGGATTCCTCATGTCCGTGTGACAAGCCGTTAGGAACCGGGTCACAGCCGTGCCAATGCCTCCCGCAGCTCATTCTTGCCGAGGATTTCGGTCAGCACCACGGGCGGCTTGCCGGGCGACTGCAGCACATAAACCGGCACGCCGCTGCGTCCCAGCGCGGTCAGGGCCTCGGTGATGGCGGGGTCGCGCCGGGTCCAGTCGGCGCGCAGCAGCGCCACCTTGCGGGCATCGAAATCGGCCATCACCTCGGCGTCGGCCAGCGTGCTGCGCTTGTTGTACTGGCAGGTCACGCACCAGGCGGCCGTGAAATCGACGAACACCGGCTGGCCGGCCGCCACCAGCGCGTTCGCGCGCTCGGCCGACCACGGCTGCCAGCGCTGCCCCGCCGCCGCCGTGGCGGCGGGCTCCACCGGTCGCAGCACATGGCCGCCGATGGCGCCCGCCAGCACCGCGGTGAGGGCGACCGTCAGGCTGGCGAGCACCAGCCGGGTACGGCCGCGCAGCGTCAGGCTCCAGGCGATCGCGGCCAGGCAAACCAGCAGCCCCAGCAGGGCGCCGGCGCCGTCGATCCCACTCTGCTGGCCCAATACCCAGACCAGCCAGGCCACGGTGGCGAACATCGGGAACGCGAGCAGGCGCCGCAGGGTGTTCATCCAGGCGCCGGGCCTCGGCAGCACGCGCGCCACAGCCGGCACGAAACCGGCCGCCAGGTAGGGCAGGGCGAGACCGAAGCCGAGCACCGCGAACATCAGCAGCGCCTGGCTGGCGGGCAGGCCGATCGCCAACCCCAGCGAGGCACCCATGAACGGTGCGGTACAGGGCGAGGCGACCACCACCGCGAGGACGCCCGACAGGAAGTCGTTGGCCAGCGGGTGGCGCGCCTGCACGGCACCGAGCGAGGCCGGTGCCATGCGGCCGAACTCGAACACGCCGCCCAGGTTGAGGCCGATCAGGGTGAACAGGGCCGCCAGGGCCGCCACCACCGCGGGCGACTGCAGCTGAAAGCCCCAGCCGAGCTGGGCGCCGGCCGAGCGCAGCGCCAGCATCGCGCCGCCSAGGGCSAGGMAGGACAGGATGACGCCGCCGGTGTAGGCCAGGGCAGCCAGCCGGTGGGCGCGGCGGTCGTCGGCGTGGCGCGTGAAGCCCAGCACCTTGATCGCCAGCACCGGGAACACGCAGGGCATCAGGTTCAGCAGCAGGCCGCCGAGCAGCGCGCCCAGCAAGGCGGCGAAGAAGCCGACCGATGGCTGCGGCGGGGGGGCGGTGCCCGCGTTGGCTGCCAGCGCGGCCTTGAGCGCCGGCGACACCTGGACCGGCGCCGCGGTGCTCGGCCAGGCGCCGGACACCGGCGGCTCGGCGCGCCAAGCGACCGGTTGGTCGGGCTGCCGGTCGGCCTCGGCGAGCGCCACCACCACCGGCATCACGGAGGGGCTAGCGCTGCGCTGTTCGGCCAGCGGCACGCTGGCGGTCCAGGCTTCGCCCCGCCAGGCCTGGGTCCAGTCGCTGCCCTGCACGGCTGCGGTGCGGATCACTTCGGCGGTTTCGGGGAAGAACTCCAAGGTCTTGCCCTGCGCCGCGGCGGGCAGGCCTTCGAGGCGCACCTCCAGCCTGTCGCCCTCGACGTTGATCCGCCCGGGCTGTGCCAGCGCCGCCGGCTGGGCTGCGAAGGCGGCGTCGAAATCCGCCTTGTGAAGCGCCGTCGAACCCTGCAGCGGCAGCTTGAGTTGGAACTCGCCATCCTCGGGAATGCACTCCTTGCTGCACACCAGCCACGAAGCCTTGAGCCTGACTTCGAGCGCCGGGCTGCCCGTGAGCGCGGCCTGCGGCTTGAAATCGGGCGCCACGGTGAGCGGCACCGGCAGCAGCACCGTGTGCTCGTAACCGTAATTGGCGAGGTTGCCGATCGGGATCTTGCGCGGCACCGGCCAGGCGATGTCGCCACTGGAAACGCCCGCCGGCAGCGACCAGGCCAGCTCGGTCGGCAGGCCGGAGTCGCCGGCGTTCTTCCAGTAGGTGTGCCAGCCCGGCTGGTGCGCGATCTGCAGGCCGACCCAGACCGGCGCCCCGGGTGAAACGCCGTCCGGCGCATGGGCGACGAGTTCGGCCCGCACGTGCGGGGTGGTGACCACGGGGCCGATGCGGGACGCCAATTGCGCCGCGGCCGGCAGGCAGGCCGCGAGGCTGACGCAAAGAAAGCCCGCGACGAAGATACGAGAAAGAAAAGACATGCCTTCAGTCCGAGCGGCGCGCCGGGGCGAAGTTCCGGGCCGGCCTCACAAGGTGACCTTTGTGCTTTGCACTGCGGTGCGAGCGCCTTCGGGCGGCCGGGCGACGCTCATTCGGCCCATCCCAGCACCACGCGCCGGCTGTTGGCGCTCTTCTTCTCGATCTTGGTGACCACCACGGCACCGATCTCGCGCGTGTTCGCCACGTGGGTGCCGCCGCAGGGCTGGAAATCGATGGAACTGGCGCCGTCGCCGATGCGGATGGTGCGGACCGTGCCGGTGCCGCGCGGCGGCTGCACGCTCATGCTCTTGACCAGGGCCGGATTGGCGTCGAGCTCGGCATCGCTGATGGCGCCGACCGCCAGCGGATGGGCCTCGGTCACCAGCCGCGCCAGGCCGGCCGTCAGGGCGTCCTTGTCGAGCGGCTCGGTCATGTGGAAGTCGAGCCGGGCGTAATCGGGCGTGATCGAGCAGCCGTTGACCGGCTGCGGCACCAAGTGGCACAGCAGGTGGGTGGCGGTATGGAAGCGCATCAGCTTGTGGCGCCGCTCCCAGTCGATCGATGCGGTCACGCGGTCGCCGGATTGCAACGCGGCCAGCACGGATTCCTGGCCCGGCGCCGGGACGTGGAGGATCAGGTCGGTCGGCTTGCCCTCGGCATCCCTCCCCTTGCGGGTGTCGGCGATCGCGATCTCGCGGCCGTCGGCCAGCCGCAGGCGACCGCTGTCGCCGGCCTGGCCGCCGCCCATCGGATAGAAGACGGTGCGGTCGAGCTGGATGCCGCCCGCGACGACGCCCACCACCAGGGCCTCGCAGTCGCGCAGGTAGGCATCGGAACGGAACAGGTCGTCGGTCATGGCTCGATGGTAGCGGCGCGCCGGGCGGGGGTGGGCCCACACCCGAAAGCGCCCCCAGCCGACAACGGGCGGTGGCACGGGTCGTCATGATCGCTGCGGGGCCGTCGATTCGGCGACCGCCTGAAGGACTTTCACCATGACGCCACTGATTTCCCGGCGGCTGTCGCTGCTCGCAGCGGTCGCGGCGGCGCTGCTGCTTGCCGCTTGCGGCGACACGGCGCGGCTGCCTCCCGAGGCCGAGATCGGCCCGGCACCGAGGCTGCCGGCACCCACCGAGACCCTGCTGCCCACCATCCTCATCGCGCCTGCCGTGGGCTGGACGGACACCGCGGGCCCCCTGCCGCCCGAAGGCTTCGCCGTGACGGCGCTGGCCCGCGGGCTGGATCATCCGCGCGTGGTCTACACCCTGCCCAACGGAGATGTGCTGGTGGTCGAGAGCAACAAGCCGCCCAAGCCCGAGGGCAAGGACGACAGCGGCCTGATGGCGCAGATCAGGGAGACAGTGATGGGCATGGTCCAGAAGAGGGCCGGCGCCGGCGTGCCGAGCGCCAACCGGATCACGCTGCTGCGCGACGCCGACAACGACGGCGTCGCCGAGTTCAAGCAGGTCTTCCTGCAGAACCTCAGCTCGCCGTTCGGCGTCGTGCTGGTGGGAAACGAGCTCGTCATCGCCAACGCCGATGCGTTGGTCAAGGTGCCTTATGCCGAGGGCCAGACCGCCATCACGGCGACACCGGTCAAGGTGACCGACCTGCCGGCAGGCATCAACCACCACTGGACCAAGCATGTGATCGCCAACCGCGAGGGAACCAAGCTCTACGTCAGCGTCGGTTCCAACAGCAACGTGGCCGAGAACGGCATGGCGGCCGAGGAGGGGCGGGCCGCGATCTGGGAGGTCGACCTGAAGAGCGGGGAGAAACGAGTGTTCGCGAGCGGGCTGCGCAACCCGGCGGCCATGGCCTGGGAGCCCGACACCCAACTGCTGTGGGCGGTGGTCAACGAGCGCGACGAGCTCGGCAGCGACCTGGTGCCCGACTACCTGACCTCGGTCAAGGACGGCGCCTTCTATGGCTGGCCCTGGAGCTACTTCGGCGGCTACGTCGACCCGCGAGTGAATCCGCAGCGCCCCGACATGGTGGCCAAGGCGCTGGTGCCCGACTTCGCGCTGGGCTCGCACCGGGCGCCGCTCGGCATCGCCTTCTCGAGCCCGCGCGGCATGCCGCCCGAGTTCGCCAGCGGCGCCTTCATCGGCGAGCACGGCTCCTGGAACCGCAAGMCGCTGGCCGGCTACAAAGTGGTGTTCGTGCCCTTCATCGGCGGCCGGCCCAGCGGCCCGCCGGTGGATTTCCTGACGGGATTCCTGAATGACGACGACAAGGCGCAGGGCCGTCCGGTGGGCGTCGCGCTCGATCGGAGCGGCGCCCTGCTGGTTGCCGATGACGTCGGCAACGCGGTCTGGAAAGTCCGCAAGGCGAAGCCGTAGCGGCCCGCGCCGCTCAGAATCCTTCCAGCACCACCTTGCCCTGCGCCTTGCCGCTCTCGATCAGCGCGTGGGCGCGGCGCAGGTTGGCGGCATTGATGCTGCCGAAGCTGGCGTTCGCGGTGGTGCGGATGCGGCCGGCGTCGACCAGACCGGCGACCTCGGCGAGCAATTCACCCTGGCGGGCCATGTCGGGCGTCTCGAACTTCGAACGCGTGAACATCATCTCCCAGTGCAACGAGATGCACTTGGCCTTCAGAGCCATGGCGTCGAGCACCGGCAGGTCGTCGATCACCGCCATCTGGCCCTGGGGTTTGAGGCTCTCGATGATCTGGGCGTAGTGCTTGTCGGTCTGGGTCAGGCTGGCGACGAAGTCGACCTCGCCGATGCCCGCGGCCTTCAGTTCGCCGGCCAGCGGCTTCGAGTGATCGATCACCGCGTGGGCGCCCAGCTCGAGACACCAGGCCCGCGTCTCGGCGCGCGAGGCGGTGGCGATCACGCGCAATTGCGTCAGCTGGCGCGCCAGCTGGATCAGGATCGATCCGACGCCGCCGGCACCGCCGACCACTAGCAGGGTCTGGCCCGCGCCGCCGCCCTGCGGCACCTGCAGGCGGTCGAACAGCAGCTCGTAGGCCGTGATCGTGGTCAGCGGCAGCGCCGCAGCCTGGGCGTCGCCGAGGCTTCGGGGTGCCAGCGCCGCGATGCGCTCGTCGACGGCGTGCAGTTCGCTGTTGGCGCCCGGCCGGACGATCGAGYCGGCGTAGTAGACCCGGTCGCCGGGCTTGAACTTCGTCACCGCCGGGCCGATCGCCTCGACCGTGCCGACCGCGTCCCAGCCGAGCACCTTGGCCTGACCGGCTTCGGGGGTCGCATTGCGGCGAACCTTGGTGTCGACCGGGTTGACCGAGATGGCCTTCACGCGCACCAGCAGGTCGCGGGCGCCGGGCGTCGGGTCCGGCAGCGCGAGGTCCTCGAGCGCGTTGGGGTTGTCGATGGGCAGGCACTGGCGGTAGCCGACGGCTTTCATGGGACTCCTTGATCGTTGCAATGGGAGAAATGTAGAGTCGCAACCTCGAATTGATAAGACGTCATATAGAAGCTTCACCTTCAAATGAGGATTGAAAATATCGCCGACCTGCAGGTGCTGGTGCACACCGCCCGGGGCGGCACGCTCACCGCGGCCGCATTGGCGCTCGGCATCACGCCGGCGGCGGCCAGCGCGACCCTCAAGCGGCTCGAGGCGCAACTGGGCGCGCGCCTGTTTGAGCGTTCGACCCGGGCCATGCGCCTGACGCCGCAGGGCCAGACCCTGCTCGACTACGCGGTGCGCGCCTTCGAGCTGCTGGCAGAGGGCGAGTCGCTGGTGCTGGCCGATCGCGGCGCGCTGGTCGGCACCGTGCGGGTCGCGGCGCCGTCGGACCTCACGCGGGTGGCGCTGCTGCCCTGGTTCGACGAGTTCCTCGACCTGCACCCGGGCCTGCAGCTGGCGCTTGCGGTCGGCGATCGCCCGCTCGACGTCACGCGCGACGAGGTCGACCTCGCGCTGCGCTACGGCCCGCTGGCCGACTCGCGGCTGGTGGCGCGCCGGCTCGCCGATTCGCGTCCGGCGCTGTGCGCGTCGCCCGGCTACCTGGAGCGCCATCCCGCGCCGCAGACGCCGCAAGACCTGTTGCAGCACAACTGCCTCACCTTCCACCGCGGCGGTCGCCGCCAGCGGCTCTGGCGCTTTTGCCGCAACGGCCATTGGACCGAAGTGCGCGTGGATGGCGACCGGGTGGTCGACGACGCCTCGCTGGCGCGCGAGTGGGCGTTGGCCGGGCGCGGCATCACCCTGAAGTCCGAACTCGACCTGCAGCGCGACGTGGCCGCCGGCGTCCTGGTGCGCCTGCTGCCCGACTGGGACACTGAGCCCTATCCGCTGCATGCGCTGCTGCCCAGCGGCCGCTTCGTGCCGGCGCGGGTGCGGGCGCTGGTCGACTTCCTGGCGCGCAAGTTCGAGGCCGCCGCCGGAGGCCCGGCAGGCTCTAAGATCAGTACATGACCGCCCCTGCCAGCCGCTTCTGGTCCCAGCTCACGACGTGCGACTTCGCCGCCCTCGACCCCGCCGCCACGGTGGCGGTGCTGCCGCTCGGCGCCACCGAGCAGCATGGCCCGCACCTGCCGCTGGGGGTCGACTCGACCCTGGCCGACGGCATCGTCGCCGCCACGCTGCCTCTGCTGCCGGCCGAGTTGCCGGTGCTGTTCTTGCCGACCCAGCAGATCGGCCTGAGCCCCGAGCACGCCCGCTTCCCCGGCACGCTGACGCTCTCGTCCGGCACGCTGATCCGGCTCTGGAGCGAGATCGGCGCCGGCGTCGCGCGGGCCGGTCTGCGAAAGCTGGTGCTGTTCAATGCCCATGGCGGGCATTCGGGCGCCATGGACATCGTGGCGCGCGAGCTGCGCGCGGCGCACGGCCTGATCGTCTACAGCACCAGCTGGTTCAACCTGCCGCTGGGCGAGGCCGGTGCGCAGTTCAGCGCCGACGAGCACCGCTTCGGCGTCCACGCCGGCGAGATGGAAACCTCGATGATGCTGGCGCTGGCCCCCGGGCAGGTCACGATGGCCGCGGCCCGCGACTTCGGCTCGACCTCGCGCCAGCGCGCGGTCGACTACGCGATCCTCGGCAACGGACGCAGCGCCAAGTTCGGCTGGGCGATGGAGGACTACAACCCCGAGGGCGCCGCCGGCAATGCCGCCGCCGCGACCGCGGAAAAAGGCCGGGCGCTGGTCGATGCCAGCGCCACGCAACTGGCCGCACTGCTGGCCGAGGTGTCGCGCTTGCCTCTGGACACTGCCTATACGCAGCCGCTGCCCTGAACGCGGGCGACGCGTGACCAGGCCGGCGCCGGGCCGCCCCAAGGCGGCCTGCGGCCCCCTTGGGGGCAGCGACCCACACGCAGTGGGGGAGCGTGGGGGTCACATCAGCCTGCGACCAGCGGGCCCGTCGGCACGAACTCCGGCAGTTTGATCGAGCCGTCGTGCCGCTCGCAGGTGCCGATCAGCAGGCCGCTGGCGATCGCATGCGCACGCAGCGCCTCGAACACCTCGTCGCGCCCCGGATTGGTCGAGAAGTCCGGCGCAGTGCCCAGCGCGAACATCTGAAAGGCGTAGCGGTGGACCCCGTGCCCGGGTGGCGGATCGGGCGGCAGCCAGGCCGCCTGCAGGTAGGAATTGCGGCCCGCGTGAACGCCGTTGCCTTCGTGGTCGGGGCTCGGCAGCGCGGATTCCTGCAGGCTGCCGTCGCTGGGCGGCAGGTCGACCACGATGGCGTGCACCAGCGGATGCGGTGTCGGCGAATCGGCGTCCTCCACCACCAGCACCAGCGCGGCGGCGCCGGCCGGCACGCCGAGCCAGTCGATCGGTGGCGAGCGGCCGGCGCCATCGGCCGTGTAGCGCTCCGGCAGCGGCGCGTGGTCGGCGAAAGCCAGGCTGCTGACCGTGATCGAGCCCATGCCGGCACGCAGTCCGATCGTATTGAAGGCGATTTCATCGAGGCCGGCACGCACCCCGTGCAAGGCGTGGCCGATCGCGTCGGGAAGCTTTTCGAGCATGCACAAGTTATATAGCAGCGCCCCCGGCCGCGCGATGGCCGCCGGCCTACAGGCGCTGTCGGTCGCGGCCCGCTATCATCAAAACGGCCGCGCGCTTCGGCGTTGCGGCTTCCGTCACCACCTCACCAAGGATCCGCATGAGCATCGTCTGGACCATTCTGATCGGCTTCGTCGCGGGCCTGGTGGCACGCGCGATCAAACCTGGCGACGACTCGGCCGGCTTCATCGTCACCACCTTGGTCGGCATTGCCGGCTCGCTGATCGCGACCTATGTCGGCCAGGCCATGGGCTGGTACACCGCAGGGCAGGGCGCGGGCTTCATCGCCTCGGTGGTCGGCGCCATCGTGCTGCTGTTCCTGTACGGCCTGATCAAGCGCAAGAGCTGATCCGGCGCAGGGCGCGCGCATGCCGGTCCGAAAGGCGCGCAGCCGCCACCATCACCACGTCTATGTGGTCGAACTCGACGACCAGGTCTGGAACGTGGCCCGCTTCCGGCGCGCCAACCCCGACTACCGCCTCGGCATGCCCTTTGTCTATGTCGGCATGACGGGGCTCGATCCCGATGTGCGCTTCGACAAGCACAAGGCCGGCATCCAGGCCAACGGCTTCGTGCGCGACCACGGCCTGCGGCTGCTGCCGGTGCTGTACGCGATGTACAACCCGATGCCCTACGAGGCCGCGAGGGAGATGGAGGTCGAGCTCGGCATCGCGCTGAGAGAGGCCGGCTAYGGAGTCTGGCAGGCCTGACCGTTCAGAGCCCGATCGACGCCTCGCCGATGTGGCGCAGCGTCTTGAGGGCCCGGTAGAGCACCACGCGGTCTTCCGGGCTCAGCTGGCGGATCACGGCCGCCTGGCGTTGGCGCGCGAGCGGAATGACCTGCTCATAGAGGGCCTGCCCGAGCGGGCTGATCCGGCAGGTCTGCCACTTGCGCGTCCCTTGCTGTTCGGCGTGCAGCGACAGCAGTCCGCGGCCCTCGAGCAGGCGCAGCGTCCGGCTGACCTGTGCCTTGTCGGCCGCGGCGCGCACCACCAGTTCCATGAAGGGCAGCTGCCGCGCCTCGGCCAGCACCGACAGCATGCGCCATTCCGACACCGTCAGGCCGGCCTGCTCGGCGTAGGGCACGGTGATCGCGCGCCTCAGCGCATTGCTGGCGTGACTCATCATCGTCGTCAGGAAATCGTCGATCGCCAGGCCGGCGCCGCCTTCCTCGAGGTCCTCCCAGGGCGAGCGTGAGCTTTCGCTCCCGGCGGCAGGCAATGGCAGGGTGTTTTCTTTGGTGGAGTCCATGGTCAGGGTGGGCGCACGCGGCAGGGGCAGTGGGGCGAATCGTCTCATCGAATTCGGGAAAAGACGGGTGGACGCCGTTTCTGTTGATTTGTCAATCCGCTATTGTGCTAGGTTGATCAATCAACCTACTTAGCGAAGAATCGAGACATCGTTTCCTCAACGGGCAATTGTTCCGTATGTGAAATGTCAAGCATGCTGCCCCCAATCGTCCCTTGATGGAGCCCCCTCCGATGAAATCCGAACGCCGCCTGTTCGTCACCGCCGCCATCGCAGGCGCCCTCTCACTGACCTTGGGCTCGGTGCAGGCCCAGACCGCCGCGGCCTACCCCGCCAAGCCGATCACGGTGGTGGTCTCCTACCCGCCGGGCGGCGACACCGACGCGATCGCGCGCCTTTTCGCCGACAAGCTGTCGCAGCGCCTGAAGCAGCCGGTGATCATCGACAACAAGCCCGGCGCCGGCGGCGCGCTGGGGAACAACTTCGTCGGCCGGGCGCCGGCCGACGGCTATACGCTGCTGTTCACGCCGAACCCGTTCACCACCGCGCCGCTGGTGATGAAGCTGTCGCCGAGCGCCGGCTACGACGTCCTGCACGGCTTCGATCCGATCATCAAGACGGCGGTGCAGCCGCTGGTGCTGGTCGCCAATCCGGCGGCAGGCGTGAAGTCGGTGTCCGAGATGGTCAACAGCGCGAAGGGCGGCAAGGCGCTCAGCTACGCCAGCCCCGGCGCCGGCTCGCCGATGCACATCCTCGGCGAATGGCTCAACCGCGAGGCCGGCGTCAAGATCACCCACGTGCCCTATCGCGGCGTCGGCCCCTCAGTGACCGACGTGGTCGCAGGTCACGTCGACACCGCTTGGGTCACGCTCGGGCCGGTGGCGCAGTACATCCAGCAGGGCCGGTTGGTGCCCCTGGCCATCGGCGACGCCCAGCGCTCGAAGCTGGTGCCCAGCGTGCCGACGCTGGTGGAGGCCGGCTACAAGGACGTGGTGGTCGGCTCCTGGAACGGCTTCTTCGCGCCCAAGGGAACGCCGGCCGAAGTGGTGAAGCTGCTCAACACGCAGCTCAACGAGATCCTCAAGTCGCCCGAAGTGGTCGAGAAGCTGGCCACCTTCGGCGCCCTGCCGATGGGGGGCGCCCCCGAACTGCTCGGCAAGACCAACGCCTCCGACTACGAGGTGATGGGCAAGGTGATCCGAGACCTCGGCGTGTCGGCCGAATAGGCCGGCGAGCGAGCGCATGACAGCCGGAACGAATCATTCGACCCTGGGGCAGGACGTGCCGCAGGTCACTGCGCGCGCCAAGGTGCTGGGGCGCGCGCAGTACGCCGGCGATCTCAAGGTCGCCGGCATGCTGCATGGCGCGGTGCTGCGCAGTCCCTACCCTCACGCGCGCATCGCCGCCATCGACACTTCGGCGGCGCTGGCGCTGCCGGGCGTAAAGGCGGTGCTGACCGGCGCCGACGCGCCGCGCGCGATGTGGGGTGTGCATCACAAGGAGCGCCGTATCCTGGCCGAAGGCGTGGTCCGCTTCGCCGGCGAGGAGGTCGCCGCGGTGGCCGCCGCGAGCGAAGAGATCGCGCGCGATGCGCTAGACCGCATCCAGGTCGAGTATGAAGAACTGCCGGCGATCCTGACGCCCGACGAGGCGCTCGACGAGGAGGCGCCGGGCGTGCATCCGGGGCGCAACAACGTCTCGCACGAGATCCGCTTCGAGCGCGGCGATGTCAATGCCGGCTTCGCCTCGGCCGACCTGGTGCACGAGGCCACCTACAGCACGCATGCGCAGTACCCAGGCTACCTCGAGCCGATGGCCACGGTCGCGGCGCTCGAGCCCGACGGCCGGCTGGTGGTGTGGACCTCGACCCAGTCGGTTACCCAGGCGCGGCTGCGCCTGGCGGCCGCGCTCGAGATGCCGATCTCGCGCATCCGCGTGCACCAGGCGACCACCGGCGGCGGCTTCGGCGGCAAGATGGTCGAAGACGCCAACAACCTGATCGCCGGCTTGCTCGCGCTCAAAACCGGCAGGCCGGTGCGGCTGGTCAACAACCGGCTCGAGGATTTCCTGGCGGCGCCCTCCAGCGTGCCGGAGCGCATCACGCTCAGGCTCGGCATGACTCGCAGCGGACTGATCGTCGCCAAGGACGTGCGCATCGTGGCCGACTGCGGCGCCTACAGCGGCCTCGCGGCCGAGGTGATGCACGTCAGCGCGATGCGCAGCGACAACATGCACCGCAACCCGAACGTGCGTTCGCACGCCACGCTGGTCTACACCCACACGCCGCCGCACGGCGCCTTCCGCGGCTTCGGCGGTTCGCAGATGCTGTTCGCGCTCAACAGCCACATCCACACGATGGCCGAGCAGCTCGCGCTCGATCCGGTCTCGATCCACAAGCTCAATGCGATCGGTGCCGGCGAGACCTCGATCCATGGCTGGCAGATCGGCAGCACCGGCCTCAAGGAATGCATCGACCAGGCGATCGATGCCATCGACTGGAAGAACAAGCGCGCGACAGCCAAGTCCCCCGGAGTCCGGCGCCGCGGCGTCGGCATGGCTGCGGCGATGCACGTCAGCGGAAACCGCACCATCGGAAACTGGGATGGTTCGACGGTGGTCGTCAAGGTCAACGAAGATGGCCGGGTCTTCATCCACAGCGGCGAAGCCGACATGGGCCAGGGCGCGATGACGATGCTAAGCCAGGTGGTGGCGCACGAGCTCGACATCCCGCTGGCCCACACCCACGTGGTGCCGCCCGACACCGACACGTCGCCGATCGCGATCGGCTCGCTGGCCTCGCGCGTCACCATCGCCGGCGGCAACGCGGCGATCGTGGCAGCGCGCATGGCACGCGACAAGCTCGTCGCGCTGGCCGCGACCCGGCTCGATGTGCCGGCCGAGCAGCTCGAATGCGCCGGCGGCACGGTGCGCGTCATGGCCGAACCGGCGCATTGCTGCACGCTGGCCGAACTGGCTCGACTGCACGTCTGGCGACACGGCGGCGAGGGCCTGCAGGTCGGCGGCAGCTGGGACGCCCGCACGCAGATGCACGACGACCAAGTCTACGGCAACATCGCGCCGGCCTACTCGTTCGCGGCCCAGGCGGTCGAGGTCGAGGTCGACACCGAGACCGGCCAGGTCACGGTCGTCGACAGCTTCGTCTCCGACGACTGCGGCAAGGCGCTGAACCCGCTGGCGATCCACGGCCAGACCAACGGCGCCACCGTGCAGGCGATCGGCTGGGCGCTCTACGAGCATCTTCAACTCGAGGGCGGCCGCATCGCCAACGGCAACTTCGCCGACTACACGATGGCCACCAGCGACGCGGTGCCGATGCTGCGCGGCGGCATCGTCGAGTCGATCGATCCGAACGGCCCGTACGGCGCCAAGGGCGCCAGCGAAACCGCGATCCTGCCTGGCGCGCCGGCGATCGCGAACGCGGTCTACGACGCCATCGGCGTGCGCATCCACGACCTGCCGATCACGCCCGAGAAGGTGCTGGCGGGCCTGCGCGAACTGCAAGGAGCGCGTGATGCGTGATTTCGATTTCCTGCAGCCGGCCTCGATCGACGAGGCCAGCCGCATGCTGGCCGACCTCGGCGACGACTGCCGCGTGATTGCCGGCGGCAGCGCCCTGATGCTGGCGATGCGTCAGCGCATGCTGACGCCGACCCACATCGTCTCGATCGCGCGGCTGGAGGCGCTGCGCGGCATTTCCTTCGATGCGCGCGAGGGCCTGCGCATCGGCGCGCTGTCGCGCCACTGCGATGTCGCGCGCTCGTCGCTGGTGCAGCGGCACTACCCGATGCTGGCCGCGATGGCGGCCCAGGTGGCGAACCCGCAGGTGCGCCACCAGGGCACGATCGGCGGCAACCTCTGCTATGCCGACCCGGCCACCGATCCGCCGAGCTGCCTGATGGCGCTCGACGCTCGGGTCACGCTGGCCAGTTCGCGCGGCGAGCGGGTGCTCGGCATGGAGGAGTTCCTGGTCGACTACTACGTCACGGCCATCGAGCCCGACGAGGTGGTGCTCGACATTCGCGTGCCGGCGCCGCCGGCCGACGGCGACGGTCGCTACACCCGTTTCCGGCGCACCGCGGCCGAACACCGGCCGCTGGTCAACGTCGCGCTGTCGGTGCGCCGCAGCGGCGCCCGCTGCCATGAAGCCAGGCTGGTGGTCGGCGCCTCGACGCCGATCCCGGCCCGCGTCGCGCGGGCCGAAGCCTTCCTAGCCGGCAGGACCGTGACCGCAGAGGTGGCGGCCGAGGCGGCCGGCATCGCGAGCGCGGACATCCTCGCGGTCTCGGATTCGCGCGGCAGCGAGGACTATCGCCGCGACATGGTGCGGGTGGTGGCCCGGCGCACCATCGCCCAGCTGTTCGACCTGGCCATCGACGGAGACACGCCATGAGCAAACATCTGATCGCAGTCACCGTCAACGGTGAAGCGCAAACGATGGAGGTGCCGGCGCGACGCATGCTGTCGGACTTCCTGCGCGACGACCTGCACCTCACGGGCACCAAGCGCGGCTGCGAGACCGGCACCTGCGGCGCCTGTTCGGTGATCGTCGATGGCGAGGTGGTCAAGTCCTGCCTGTCGCTGGCAGTGCAGTCCGACGGCTGCCGCATCACGACGGTCGAAGGCCTCGGCAACGGCGATGCCCTGCACCCGCTGCAGGAGAGCTTCATGCAATGCGGTGGCCTTCAATGCGGCTACTGCACCCCCGGTTTCCTGATGGCGTCGTGCGCGATGCTGGCCCGGAACCCTCACCCGACGGTGGACGAAGTGCGCCACGGCCTCAGCGGCAACCTGTGTCGCTGCACCGGCTACACGCAGATCGTCGAGTCCGTCATGAACGCTGCGGAGAAGATGCGTGGAAATTGAAAAAAAATTGACGGTCGCCGCGCCCGCGGCCCGGGTCTGGCAGATGCTGCTCGATCCCAATGTGATGGGCAGCTGCGTGCCCGGCATGAAGTCGATCGAGGTGGTCAGCGACGTCGAGTACATCGCCCAGATCCACGTCAAGATCTCCTTTATCAGCGCGAAATTCAAGCTCCGCACGACCATCGTCGAGCAGCAGGCGCCGCACTACCTGCGCTGCGAAGGCACCGGCGAGGACACCTCGGTCGCCAGCTCGCTGAAGCAGCAGAGCGAGCTCTTCCTGGCCGAACTGCCCGACGGCCGCACCGAGCTGCGCATGAAGGTCAAGGTCGACGTGCTCGGGCGGCTCGGCACCTTCGGGCTCAGCGTCATGAAGACTAAGGCCGACCGGATGTGGGAGGAGTTCGGCCAGAACCTTGTGGCGCGGCTGGAGAGCGGCCCGGTGGCCGCTGCGCCGGCGCCTGGGTCCGCGCCAGGTTCGGCACCCCTCCCGACGCCAGCCGCGCCGCCCACCTCGCCGCCCACTGCGGTGCTGCCGACCCTGCACGTGGCACCGCCTCGTGGCTGGTGGTCGCGCCTGGTCAACGGCCGCACCGCGGACGGCCGACACATCCATGTGGAATTGCAGCGCGGTGACACCGCGCTCAAGGTCGACTGGCCAGTCGAATCCTCGGCCGACTGCGCCGGCTGGCTGCGCGAACTGACGAAGTAGCCCGCGGCGCGCCGCAGTTCAGGAATAGGTGATCCAGCCTTCGTACGCCGGGCCGTCGAGATGCGGCAGCGTGTTGTAGGTCAGCAGCATGTGGCGCTTCGGCGTGAACGCGAACTCGGTCACCGCAGTGTTGCGGATCCGCAGGTTCAGTTCGACCGTGGTCTCGGGGCTGGTGCCCAGCACATGGCCCACGGCCGTGCTGATCGGCCCGCCGCTCGACACCACCAGCACCTTCGCGCCGTGGTGCTTGTCGCGCACGTGGTCGAGAGCTGCCGTCACACCCGCCAGGAAATCGACATAGCTCGGCATGCCGGCCGGTTCGGTGCGGCCCTGCATCCAGGCGCGCAGCCCTTCGCGCAGCAGGCGGAAATGGTGGCGGTACATCTCCGGCGAGTCGGGCTTCTCGAGCTTGCCGGGATGGATCGTGGAAATGATCGCCTCGCTGTCGTACTCGTTGAGGCCGGGCCAGGGCAGGACATCCTCGCCCTCGAGCCCCAAGCCCTCGGCGATGCCCTCCCAGGTCTGGCGATGGCGCTTCAGCGTGCCGGTGATCACGGCGTCGAAGCGCATGCCGCGCTCGCGCCAGTACTCGCCCAGCCGCACCGACTGCCGGCGGCCCAGATCGCTGAGCTGGTCATAGTCGGCGGCGCCGAAGCTGGCCTGTCCGTGGCGCACGAGATAGAGGGTTCCCATGGCGCTGGATTCTGCCAATGGCGCGCGCGAACTGCGGTCGCGGCGGCGACGGCGGGGGCTGGGATTCCACTCGTGATTCCCTTCAAGAAAGGCGGTATAAATGTAATAAATTAAGTTAAAAAGTACTCAACATGTAAAAATAGATACTTTTGTAGCATATGCAGTGCTGGGCGTCCTCCCTGCACGGCCAAGAGAAGGATTTGCAGGAGTATGAACAAGTCATTTCGCAGTGTGTGGAACCACGCACTTGGCGCCTGGGTGGCCGTTTCCGAGATCACTTCGGCGCGCGGCAAGCGTTCCAGCGGGCTGGCGACCACACTGGTGCTGGCCGGCCTCAGCACGCTGGCGCCATCCGCGGCGGCGCAGAGCCACGCGTACGGCGACGGCGAGACCTATGCGACCCCCTTGGTGTCCTCGCCGCCTGCGATCACGCTGGACGTCGCGACCGGTAGCGCGACCCAGTCGGGCGACATCAGCGGCACGGGCGGCATCACCAAGACCGGCGCCGGCGCCCTGGCGCTGACGGCCGTGAACAGCTACACGGGGGTGACGACCCTCAGCGGTGGCGTGCTGCGAGTCAATACCGATGCACAACTTGGCAGCACCGTCAGCAACGCGGCGATCGCGTTCGAGAACAACGCCACGTTGCGCCTCGGCAGCAACGGCTTCGCGAGTCCGCGCGCCATCCAACTCGGCGCCGGCGGAGGCACGATCGACGTCAACGACACCGAGGCCAACTCGTTGACCGGCGTCATTTCGGGCACCGGCCCGCTGTCGCTGGTCAACACCAGCACCGTGCCGTCGGGCGTGAGCGATGTCCGGCGCCTCAGCATCAACAACGCCGGCAACAACTTCAGCGGCGGCACCAGCATCGCGGGATCGGCCGCAGGCGGTCGCATCAACGTCGCGACCAGCACAACCGGTYCGTTCGGCACCGGGCCGATCCAGATCGGCAGCAACGCCGAGCTCCTGTTCGATGGCGCCAGTGCCGGTGTTTCGAATATCACGGTCACCGGCAGCACCAACGTGCTTGGCACCAACAGCGGCTTGCAGTTCAACAACAGCGGCGCCAGCGCCGGCACCGGGTCGTTGACGATCAATGGCGCTGGCTCGTACGTGTTCTTCAATTCCCAGGCCACCGCGGGCAATGCAACGATCGTGAGCAATGGCGGACGGCTCTATTTCAACGACAACAGCGACGGCGGCAATGCCGTGATCCGAAACAACGGCGGCACGCTCTTTCTGAACAACACGACCGACCTGAGCCATGCAGCGGTGGAGAACAATGCGGGTGGCCGCTTGTTCGCCAGCGGTGCCGCCAGCAGCGTGTCGGTGGGCTCGCTCTCCGGCGCGGGCGATGTGACCCTGGGCAGCAGGAACCTGACAGTCGGGGCTCTTGGCGGCAACGACGCCATCAGCGGCGTCATCTCCGACCAGGGGCCGGCGCTGCAGGATGCCTTAGGCACCGTCTACAGCCCAGCAGTGACTGCCACGGGTGGTTCGCTGACCAAGGTGGGCATCGGCACTCTGACACTCAGCGGCGCCAACACCTACACCGGCGCCACCAGCGTCAACGCCGGCACCTTGCGCGCGGTCGCTGCCAACACCCTGAGCGCCGCCTCGCCGCACACGGTGGCCGCGGGCGCCACGCTCGACCTGGCGGGCTTCAGCCAGAGCGTGGCCTCGCTTTCCAACAGCGGCACCGTGTCGCTGGTCGGCACCGTGCCGGGCACCGAATTGCGGGTCACGGGCGCTTACGTCGGCAATAGTGGCCTATTGAAGCTGGGCACCACGCTCAATGCCAGCGGCCCGTCCGACCGGCTGGTGCTCGACGGCCCCGGCGCCAGTGCCAGCGGCAACACCACCGTGCAGATCACCAACCTGGGCGGCCTGGGCGGGCAGACGACGGGCAGCGGCATCCAGGTGATTTCGGCCCTCAACGGCGCGACCACCACGGCCCAGTCCACGCGCGATGCCTTCGCGCTCAGCGGCGGACACGTGGATGCGGGCGCCTTCGAATACCGCCTCTACGCTGCCGATGCCAGCGGCGCGGGCGAGAACTGGTACCTGCGCTCGGACGTAATCCCGACGCCTCCGGCCCCACCGGCGCCTCCTGCGCCTCCCGCGCCTCCCGCACCGCCGGCCCCGCCCGCGCCACCTGCTCCCCCGGCTCCTCCGGCTCCTCCGGCACCTCCGGCACCTTCCGCGCCGGCGCCGGCGCCCGCGCCGGCCCCGACGGTGCTGCCGCCGGCACCTGCACCCGTCACGGCCTACCGCGCCGAAGTTCCGTTGGTCGCCGCCGTGCCCGCCCAGTTGCGGCAGAACGACCTGGCGATGCTGGGC